>DASQFY010000136.1:0-39831 GCA_035632895.1 Candidatus Dormiibacterota bacterium | reverse complement strand
GGCGGTGAGCACCTCGAACTCGGTTGGCGGGCCCAGCCGCCCGGCGACAGCGTCCACCGCCGGGAGCACCGACGCCACCGCAGCGGCAAAGCGGTCGCGACGAAGGGGCCTGCCATCGATCGCGATTCGTTCGCGGTAGCTGACCAGGTGCGGCTTCGGCATTGTGCCGATACGCAGGCCCGCGGCTCCGAGAGCCGCGAGCGCGAGCGCGACGACGCTTCCCTTGCCGTTGGTGCCGCCGATGAGCGCGCCGTGCAGCTGCCGCTCTGGGTGGCCCAGCTCCTCGAGCAGCGCCGTGATCCGCTCCAGGCCCAGGCTGATCCCGAACCGTCCGCGCGACCGGAGCGCGTCGACCGCCTGGTCGTAGCCGAGCGGAGGCGCCGTCATTCGTCGGGTCCGATCAGGCGCCCTGGTCGTCCTCGTAGAAGACGCAGTCGTGGAACTGGCCGGTGAGGCAAAGGTCGGTCACGTAGCCGGAGTCGAGATGCACGCCGGCGCGCAGCTCGCAGCGGGAGACGACTCCCTCCTGCTTCATGAGCGTGCGCAGCAGTTGGGGCGCCTCGATCGGCACGCGCCCCTTCGCGCCCTGGGTCAGGAAGAAATGCGGGCAGGAGTGCCGCCGCGGTCGCGAGTAGCCCAGCGGCATCCCGCGACGGCCGACGTGAACCGTCAGCGGCTCGGCGCTGCCCGCGAAGCGCTTCTCGGCGATCACGCAGCGCCCGGGCTCGCAGTCGATCTCGTTGTGGCAGCACGCTCGCGCCGGGCCAACGCCCTCGACGGCCCAGAGCTCCCAGCATGGGCGGCGCAGGATGAAGGCAGGGCAGCGGTACCGGATGGTGAGCGAGCAGTTCTCGACCTCCCAGCACATCGTGCGGCGATCGCCCGCGCGCCGATCGGACCCGAAGGGGTCGGACCCCGTGCGGCGCTCGCCGCCAGATCGGCGTTCGGTCTTGATGATCACGGCGCGGGCAGCCCTCCTCCCAATCGGCTGGGAGTGTAACGGCTGTCGACCGAGTGCGGCCGCAAGTGGTGCGTGCCCGCACCGAACGGGAGTCCTAGGCCAGGAAGTCGCGCAGGCGATCCTCCATCGCCTCCTGCGGCATGTAGCCGACCAGTCGGGCGGCCTCGCGGCCGTCCTTGAAGACGATCAGGGTCGGGATGCTGAAGATGCTGTAGCGCATCGCCAGCTGCTGGTTCTCGTCGGTGTTGACCTTGGCAACGTTGATCTTGTCGGCGTGCGCCTCGCCGAGCGACTCGACGACCGGTGAGACAAGGCGGCAAGGGCCGCACCACGGGGCCCAGAAGTCGACGAGGACCGGCTTTTCGGAGTTCAGCACCTGCGCCTCAAACGTCGAATCGTCGATCGTCATCGGGGCAAACATCGTTGGCTTGTCGGACCTCCTCGGGTCAGGGATGGTCAATGGCGCCGATGCTAGCACCAACCATGCCGCTGGACCGATGCGCTGGCCTAGGTGGGCTGGGGCGTCGCCGTCGGCGCAGCGGTCGGGACCGGCGTCGGCACGGGCGTCGGGACCTGCGTCGGCGACGGGATCGGCGACGGCGATGCGCCGCGGGAGAGCACGAGGCTGACCTCGCTATCCGGCTCCACGTCCACCCCGGCCGCCGGGAAGGTCCGGATCACCGTTCCGTCAGGGCGATCCGAGAACTCCTCGTCGACCTGCCCGAGACGAAGGCCCGCTTGGTCCAGGTTCCGAGTCGCCTCATCGCGCGTTTGGCCGATGAGGTTCGGCACCGGCACGGTGCCGGCCCCGCTGCTGACGGCGACAGTGATCGTGTCGCCCTCTGACACCGGCGTGCCAGCCTCGGGATCGGTCGAGATCACGCGGTTCTCCTCGACCTCGTCCGAGGCCTGGTCGACCTGGGTGATGTCGAGGCCCAAAGCGTCGGCGCGGGCTTCGACGACGGTGATCAGCTCTCCCTCCCAGTTCGGCAGCGCGAACTCCTCGGCCGAGGGCTGCGGGGTGCCGTTCGGCCCCAGGCCACCGATGATCTGCGCCCCCAGGAAGCCGATCGCGCCGAGGAGGATCACGGCCAGCAGGGCCAGCAGCCAGACCCACCACGACTGGCCCTCTTGCTCGTCGTAGCGGGCCGGTGGCCGGCGCGGTGGGCCGGCCGGGCTCATCGGCGCTCGGTCGGAGGGACGGGCGACGCGTGGCGGGACGTAGACGGTCGGCTCGCCGGCCGGAGGGATGGGAGCGGCGGGCGGCGGGGGGGACCCGGCAGCTGCCGCCACTCCGGCGGCACCGGCTCCCCCGGCTGCGGCTGCGGCGGCCGCGCCGGCGGCGGGGTCACGCTGCCAGACGCGCAGCGCCTCGGCGAACGAGCCGGCGTCCGGGAAGCGGCGCGCGGGGTCTCGCTCCAGGGCGCGCATCACGATCGCCGACAGGCCGGCCGGCACCGGCCGGTGGACGGTCGGCGGCTTCGGGTCCTCGGTCAGACGCTTGAGGGCGACGCCGGCCGCCGAGTCGCCCTCGAACGGACGGCGCCCGGTCAGCATCTCGTACAGGACGATGCCCAGCGCATACACGTCCGATGCGCCGGTCACCTCGTCGCCGCGGGCCTGCTCGGGGCTGAAGTAGTGGACCGAGCCGAGGGTGGTGCCGGTGACCGTCATCGACGCCTCGCTGACGGCACGCGCGATCCCGAAGTCGGTCACCTTCACGTCGCCGTCATCGGTGATCAGGATGTTTCCGGGCTTCACGTCGCGATGCACGATGCCGCGTCGGTGGGCCGCCTCCAGGGCGGAGGCGACCCCGATCGCCACTCGGACGGCGTCATCGGTCTCGAGGGCGGTCCGCTCCCGCAGGATGGTCGCCAGGTCCTCGCCCTCGATCAGCTGCATGACGATGAACTGGATGCCATCGGTGCCATCGGTCCCGTAGTCGTAGACGGGCACGATGTTCGGATGCGACAGCGACCCGGCCGATCGGGCCTCCTGCTTGAAGCGGGCCGCGAAACCCGCATCACTGCCGAACTGCTCGCGCAGGATCTTGACCGCCACCTCGCGGTCGAGCTGCTCGTCGACGGCCCGCCACAAGGTGGCCATCCCGCCTTCGCCCAGGGGCGCGATGAGCCGGTAGCGCCCGCCGATCAGTCGGCCGATCATCTCCATTTCAGTCTCGCAGGTCCAATCCGCGCACGTAGGTGCGGAACTCGTCGGCGTCCTCGGACTCGAGCGCCATCGAGACGGTGGCGTTGAGCCAGCCGATGCGCGTGCCTGCGTCGTGGCGCTGCCCCTCGAACTGGTAGCCGAAGACCGGCTGCTCGTCAATCAGCGCCCGAATCGCATCGGTCAGCTGGATCTCGCCGCCTGCGCCGCGTGGGGTCGTCTCCAGCATGTCGAAGATCTTCGGGGTCAGCACGTAGCGACCGAGCACGGCCAGGTCCGACGGCGCGTCCTCCTCCGTCGGTTTCTCGACCAGGTCGCCGATCTCCACCAGCCGCCCCTCCGAGTGCACCGGCCGCAGGATGCCGTAGCGGACCACGTCCTGGCGCTGGACGCGCTGGACCGCAACCACGCTGCCCCGATGCGCCGCGTGCTGCTCGATCAGCTGTCGGAGGACCGGGGCGCCGCCTGGGTTGAGCATGACGTCATCGGAGAGCAGGACGGCGAACGGTTCGTCCCCGACCAGCTCCTTGGCCATCAGCACCGCGTGTCCCAGCCCCAGCTGCTCCTTCTGATGGACGAAGGCGATGGGGCTGACCTCGGTGATGCGCCGCACGGCCCGCAGCATCTCGATGTCGCCGCGCTCCTCCAGCCAGCGCTCGAGGGTTGGGTTTGCGTCGAAGTGGTCCTCGATCGTGCTCCGCCCCGAGGCGATGACGATGATGATCTGCTCGATCCCCGAGGCGACCGCCTCCTCCACCGCGTACTGGATGATCGGTCGGTCGACCAGCGGCATCATCTCCTTGGGGATCGCCTTGGTCGCCGGAAGGAAGCGGGTTCCGAAGCCGGCCGCCGGCAGGACGGCCTTTCTGACGCGCACGCTGATCGGGTCTCTCCTTGACGGGCTGTTGGCGTGACGCGCCGGAGCGCGATCGTGTTTCAGGCTGCGCGAGTAGGGGCATGCCTCACGGGGCGCCCAGTATATCAACGCCGGCCCCACGCGCCCGGAACGCTACAATCGCTCACCCGATGATCAAGTCCCTGATCCGCACCCTCCGAGGCCCGTCGCAGGATCCGGTCATGGCCCACATCAGCCGCCCGCTGCCCCGCGGCCTGCTGGACGAACAGGTCGTGGCGGCGGTCCGGCAGGCGCTGGAGGCGGATCCCCGGCCCAACTCCCTGGTCGAGACCCTGCCGCGGGCACTGCGGCAGGTGACTGGACGCGACTACCAGGTGCTGGACCGCTCGGTCCGCGACGTGACCGGAGCCTTCACGAAGGTCTCCGTCATGATCCGCGACGGAGATGTCGGCATCTGGCCGGGCCACGCCGCGCGGGCGTATCCGCTGCTCCAACCATCGGCCAAGGCCGAACAGACTCGAGCCGCCATCATCGCAGCCGATGGATCGAACGCGACCGATGGGCCCTCCCCGACCAACCCGGTTGGCAAGCCTGGCTGGGCGCCGCCGCCTCCGCCCCGCGAGGAGGCCCCGGATGCGAGCCCCGTGGCCGAGGCCGAAGAGCCGCCGGGCTGATGGGTCGCCAGAATGTGCCGCGCGACCAGTGGCTGGAGATCGGCGTCGAGTGCCCGCACTGTGGTGAGCGGCTGACCGAGCAGGACGTCTATTCCTGGCGCCCGGACCGCGACGACCCGAAGCTGCTCCTGCTCTATTGCCCCGACTGCGGCGACCGGGTCGAGATCAACCATGTCTGAGCGGGCGGGTTGTGGTGCCCCCAACCGGATTCGAACCGGTGATCTCCACCTTGAAAGGGTGGCGTCCTAGGCCTCTAGACGATGGGGGCGCGGCGACCAGATGGTACGGCCTCAGCCCAGGTAGAAGAGCAGGACCAAGACGACCGATGCCGCCAGCGCAACGGCGGTCAGCAGGATCATGAACCCGCCTGCCATGGCGATCGCGATCGCGCGACCGGTCGACCCACGGCGGTAGGTGCGCTGCGACCAGACCCACGACTCGACGAACAGAAAGACCCCGACCGCGCTGGCGACCAGGCCGGCGGCGAGCATCGCCGCGACCGAGACGCCCGAGTCGCCGCCCAACAGGGCCATGGCCGAGAGCCCGCCTGCGATCAGCAGGCCGACAGCGCCAATCACCAGATCGCGCACGAAGGGATGCATCGGCGGCATTCTAGCGGCGGCCGCGGGCTAGCCCTCCGAGTAGCGCTCCTCACGCCACGGATCGGCCGAGTTGTTGTAGCCGTTCCGCTCCCAGAAGCCGAGCTGGTCGTCCGCGCTGAACTCCACGCCGCGCAGCCACTTGGCGCTCTTCCAGAAGTACTTGCCCGGCACGATCGCCCGCAGCGGATAGCCGTGGTCGGGCTCGAGCGGCTGGCCGGCGTAGCTCCAGGCCAGGACGCACTGTGCGTCCATCGCCACCGCGAGCGGCACGTTCGAGGTGAAGCCGTACTCGGAGTGGAAGATCACGAAGCGGGCGCTGGGCTTCGGCTGCGCCACCTCCGCGATGTGGCTGAATGGCACGCCCTCCCAGGCCGTGTCGAGCTTCGACCAGCGGGTGACGCAGTGGATGTCGAGCGTGACCGCGGTCGACGGCAGCGCGTGAAGCTCCGCCCAGTTGAGGTCGAACGGCGCCTCAACATCCCCGAAGGCGCGGAAGTCCCATTGGGACAGGTCCGGGTACTCCGGCCTGCGGCCGAAATGGAGGACCGGAAACTTCTCGGTCAGCACCTGGCCGGGGGGAATCCGGGCAGCGATGGCCGGGTCGTTGGACGGCCGCTGCCACTTGAAGACCATCGCCGACAGCGTGCATGGACCGATTCCTGGCGTCAAGGACGGCCCGCGTTGCGGTCAGCGCCGCGCTTTCGGCTGCCCCGTAGTGGTTGCTTGCACCCCATGCACAATTGAGCGGAGGAGCACAAGTCGCAACGCGTCCGAGGCCCCTTCCTTCTCGCAACTGTGCGCCCAATGCACAGTTGAGCGGGGAAGCTCACCCGCCGGTGAGTTCTGAACCCCTTCGCCCTCGGAACTGTGCCTCCCATGCACAATTCAGCGGCCTTGCCCTTCACTTAGCGGCGACGACGGCGCTACCCTCAGCCGCACGTTGCGAGGGGCTGAATGATGCGTTGGGATTGCCTGGTCATGGCGGTTGCGTTGGCAGCCTGCAGCGCGTTCGTGCCCCCGCCGGCGCCCGAGTGCGACGCGGCGCGGTTCGATCCACAGCCAACCCTGACCTGCGAGGTCGCCGTCAACGCCGCGCTCGATTCGCTGCCCTCCCATGGCCCGATCGCGGCGCTCCAGTTCCTGTACGGCAGCCTGTGCCCGCCGAACGCGCGATGCATGGCACCCGATGGCAGCGCGGGAACCGTGATCATCACCTACGGGGATGGCACCCAGCAGTCCGTCTACGTCCGGCTGGAAGGCGGCCGGCTCTTCACCGAGGCCCCGGCGCCGTACCCTCCCTCGTGGGTCGAGGGTTGACGCGCGCTGTGGCCTCATCCCCGTTCGCCGGGTTCGCTCGCGTGGCCGACGCGGTGGCGGCGACCACGTCGAAGCTGCGAAAACGCGACCTGCTGGCGGCCTACCTGCGCGAGCTGCCGGACAGCGACCTGGCGGTGGCGGCCACCTTCTTTGCCGGACGGCCACTCCCCGGTGCGGCGGACCGGCTGGGGCTGGGTTGGGTGCAGCAGAGCCAGGCGCTGGCGGCCGCCTCCGGGGCCGACGCCGGGGCGTTGAACGCCGCCTACCTGCGCCACTCGGACCTCGGCGACGCGGCGGCGGAGCTGCTGGCTGGGCGCGCGTCATCGGGCAGGCCGCTGACGGTGGCCGACGTTGATGTCGCCTTCCGGGCGATGAGCGAAGCGGCGAGCGCGGAGGCTCGGGTGGCAGAGATGGCGAGGCTGTTCGGGCGCGCGACCGCGTCCGAGGCGCGCTACGTGGCCAGGATCGCGGCGCGCGAGCTCCGCATCGGTCTGCGTGAAGGACTGCTCGAGGAGGGGATCGCTACCGCCTTCGAGCGGCCGATCGATGCGGTTCGCCGCGCGCTGATGCTCGTCGGCGAGCCGGGAGAAGCGGCCGTGCTGGCCCGTGACGACCGGCTGGCGACCGCGGCACTGCACCTCGGCCGCCCGATCCGCTTCATGCTCGCCACCCCGGTGGCGGACGCCGACGAGGTGATGCGGCGAGTCGGCAACGAGGCCTGGATCGAGGACAAGTACGACGGCATCCGCGCCCAGCTGCACCTGGACTCGAACGCCGCTCCGCGGCTCTTTTCGCGCGACCTGAACGACGTCACGAAGTCCTTTCCCGAGGTCGCAGCGGCGGCCGGCGGCCTCAACCACCGGTTGGTGATCGACGGCGAGCTGGTGCCGTACCGGGCCGGATCGGTCCTGGACTTCGCCAGCCTCCAGACCCGCCTGGGGCGTGTCAAGCCGAGCCCTGAGCTGCTCGAGCAGGTTCCGGTGGTGCTGGTCGCCTTCGACCTGCTGCACCTCGACGGACGCGACCTGCTCGAGGCACCGTTGCGCGAGCGACGGACGGCGCTGGAGGGGCTCGACCTGCCGGAGCGTACCGGCGAGAGGTTCCTGTACTCGCACCTGGCGACCGCGCGCTCAGCGGAGGAGGTGGAGTCGCATTTCGACGACGCTCGTAAGCGGCGGAACGAGGGATTGATGGTCAAGGACCCGGCGTCGGTCTACCAGCCCGGCAGGCGCGGGCTCGGCTGGCTGAAGCTCAAGAAAGCGCTGGCCACCCTCGACTGCGTGGTCGTCGGCGTCGAGTGGGGCCACGGCAAGCGCCGCGGCGTGCTGTCGGACTACACCTTCGCCGTGCGCGAGTCCGACTATCCGGATGCGCGGCTGCTGACCATCGGCAAGGCCTACACCGGCCTGACCGATGCTGAGATCGCGGCCACGACCGAGCACTTCAAGGCCACCACCATCCACGACCACGGCCGCTATCGGACCGTCGTGCCCGAGGTGGTGGTCGAGATCGCGTTCGACCGGATCATGCGTTCCGGGCGGCATACCAGCGGCTTCGCGATGCGCTTCCCGCGGATCGTGCGGATTCGCGACGACAAAACTCCTGCGGAGATCGACACGCTCGAGACGGCGGAGCGCCTTTTCGGGGCGCAGGCCACGGGCCGAATCCTGCTGGCCACCGGCGAGCGCGGGGAGACCGAGCGGATCTCGGCCACCGGCGAGGTTGGGGAGTAGTGGGGTTGGGTAGCATCGGTCCATGAGCGGCCAGGAGGAGCTCCCGGACTACGTCCTGCGCAACCGCGCCGCGTGGGATGCCGACGCCACCAGCTATGTGGCGCCCGGCGAGCGGAACTGGGCCAGCGAACAGCCGAGCTGGGGAATCTGGGGAGTGCCGGAGTCGCAGGTCGGCATGCTGCCGGATGAGCTGGAGGGCAAGGACGCCATCGAGCTGGGCTGCGGCACCGCGTACGTCTCGGCCTGGCTCGCGCGCCGCGGCGCCCGCGTGACGGGGATCGACAACTCGCCGGCGCAGCTGGAGACGGCGCGCCGCCTCCAGCGCGAGCACGGGCTGGACTTCCCGCTCCTGCTGGGCAACGCCGAGACGGTGCCGCTCCCCGACGCGAGCTTCGACGTGGCGATCAGCGAGTACGGCGCCTCGATCTGGGCGGACCCATACCGCTGGATCCCGGAGGCGGCTCGCCTGCTCCGCCCGGGTGGCGAGCTCTCCTTCCTGGTCAACGGCATCGTGCTGATGCTGGCCGTCCCCGACGAGGAGGACGTGGCCGCCTCGGACCGCCTGCTGCGGCCGCTCTTCGGAATGCACCGCATGGAATGGCCCGATGACCCTTCAGTGGAGTTCCACCTTGCCCACGGCGAGTGGATCCGCCTGCTGCGCGCCAACGGCTTCGACGTCACCGACCTGGTCGAGATCCAGCCGCCGGAGGGCGCGACGACGGGCTACCCGTTCGTCACCCTCGAATGGGCGCGACGCTGGCCGAGCGAGGAAGTTTGGAAGGCTCGCAAGCGCAGCTGAGGGGTTAGGATTCGCCCGATGGACCCCTTCGCGCCCTCGCCGGTCAAGACGGTAGCGGTGGACGTCTACACCGCCGCCTACCGAGTTTCGGGCCAGACCGCCACCCGCTTCGGCCGGGTGGCGGACATCGTCAATCAGCTCAGCTCCACCCACATGATCGTGGACCAGGCGACGGTGAGTGAGTACGCCCACCCGGCCGGCACGATGAGCGCCCCTCAGGCGCTGGTGACCCTTGACGAGATCCTGTTCGTAGTTGTCGACAGCGAAGACGAAGGATCCGCCCGACCCGAGATGCGGATCCCGAAGCGTCCGGTGCGCGCGCAGGTCGCGCTGCCGCCATTCCAGCTGGCCGGGGTCGTGCACGTTCCTCCCGGGAGCCGGCCGGTCGACGGCCTGCTGAACGCCGGCGACCGCTTCCTGCCGATGACCGAGGTGACCGTCGCCTGCGCCGCCCACCCCGAGCTGAGGCGCACCGCCACCGCGGCCGCCATGCAGCGGTCGCTGGCGCACGTGATCGTGGTGAAGGACGACGAGCGGCCGGAGGAGTTGCTCGCCGACGTGCTCGACGAACAGACGGCGGAGCGCTGGCTGAAGCCGGGAGATTCCGAGGAGGACTCGCCCTAGGCCCTGTTGGGGGACGGTTCGCCGACTCGGGACGGGTCCGCGTCCGCGGCATCGATCACGGCCTGCACGAAACGCGCCACGCGCGGAGGATCCATGCGCTGGACGCGGCCGATGCGTTGCCCCCACCACGGCGCGTTGTCGGCGGTCACGACCTCGCCGTCCGGCTCCTCGAGCACGACCGCGCTGGACGCCAGCGGGAAGACGATGGCGGGGGCGATCGGCAGCCCCGGTTCGTCGGCGCCGGTGCGTGCCCAGCGGGCGACGGCATCGGCGACGGCATCGGCGTCGAACGAGGGATTGGTCCGGCATGGGATCCAACCCTCCGATGTTCCCGTTTCGTGCTCCCAGGCGCGGCCCCGCACGCGGTAGCGGCCGCGCCATCGCCGGGAAATGAGGGCGCGCACCCCGGCCGGCCCGATCAGGAGCCCGGCCAGGTCGGACGGCACGTCGGGCAGCGACGGGGAAAGGATGAGGACGTAGCTGTCGTCGAAGACCGGGGTCAGCAGCCGCTCGAGGTCCCTGCCCCGTGGGCGGCGGTGCCCGTCGCCGAGGGCGCGCATCAGCCAGGCCAACCCGACCCCGAGCCCGAGCGCCGCGGCGACGCCCAGCGCGGCGATGGCGCTCCACCGGCCGTCGGGCAGCGCGGCCATGAGCAGGATGGCGGAGGCGCCCACGACCAGCATGCCGAGGGCCAGCGCCACGGCCCAGCGATGGCCTGCAGGACCGGCAGGACGGATCAAACGCATCGGTCTTGCTCCACTGTTACCCTGCCGGCGTGCCGACCACGAACACGATGCTGGCCACCTTCGTCGACCCCGCGACTGGCGTGGCGGTCGATGCGGTCACCGGGTCGGGCTTCGCCCTCTCGTTCGACACGGCCGACGCCGGCGAGTCGCGTCGCGGGCCATCTCCGACCGAGGTCGTCCTGGCCACGCTGGCGGCCTGCACCGCGATGGACGTTGCCGCCATCCTGCGCAAGAAGCGCCAACGGGCGGCCGACTACCAGATCGCGGTCAGCGGCGAGAGGGCCGACAAGGATCCGCAGGTGTACACCTCGATCGTGGTCGAGCACCGCGTGGTTGGAGCGGTCGAGCCCGAGGCCCTGCGCAGATCCGTGGAGCTGTCGGCGACGCGTTACTGTCCGGTCAACGCCATGCTGTCGGCCAGCGTGACGATCGAGCACCGCTACCGGCTGTGGCGCGGTAAGCAGGTGGGCGATGGTGAGAGCGCGGTGGTGACGGTGACGGGGCCCGAGGGCGTCAGGCGCGGCTGACACCGTCACGAAGCGGGTCGCAGCCGCCGTGGCGCAGCGATTGCTTCGGCCACCGCGGCGCTGAACGCCGCGATGTCAAAGGGCTTGGCCAGCACCGGTCCGGTAGGCGCCAGCTCGGCGAGGCGCTCGCGGCTGGCGGCGGACACGAAGACGACCGGAATTCCCGGCCAGGCAGTTCGCAGGAGCTCGGTGACGTCACCGCCGTCACCATCGGGCAGCATGACGTCGACGACCAGGAGGTGTGGAAGCGCGAGCGCCATGAGGTCTCCCAGCTCCACGATCCGGCTGCAGGTGACCACGGCGTAGCCGAGATCACGCAGGATGTCCGCCTCCAGGGCGGCGATATCTGGGTCGTCCTCCAGGACGTAGGCACGCTGCTCTTCCGCGTCCGGCGGGGTCGCCGGCACGGCGCCTGCGGTCTGCTCGCTCATGCGCGAAGTGTGGCCGCCCCTTCGCCGCTCGGGCAATGACGTGATGGTCCTATCCGTGGCCGGGCGGGGCATTCTTGCGGGTGGGTGTAGGATGGCGGCCCGCGTCGGCCCCACCGGGGCACGGCGCTCCTGATCGGGGGGTCAGCACGAGACGACGCAGGGCACGAAATGGCACGTTCGATGTGGCGGGGCGCGATCCAGTTCGGACTGGTGACCATCCCGGTCAAGCTCTACCTGGCGACCGAGCAGGGTGGCATCGGCTTCAACCTGCTGCACAAGACCGACCTGAGCCGGATCCAGATGAAGGTCTACTGCCCGACCGATGACGAGATCATCTCGCGCTCGGACACGGTGCGCGGCTACGAGTGGAGCAAGGGCAAGTACGTGGTCGTCACCGAGGAGGACCTCGAGTCGGTCCCCCTGAAGACGGTGCGCTCCATCGAGATCGAGGCCTTCGTCGACGAGGAGCAGGCCGAGGAGAAGGGCGGCGCCCGCTTCGTGAAGCAGGCGTACTACCTGGAGCCGGATGAGATCGGCCGCAAGGCGTTCTACCTGCTGAAGTCGGTCCTGGCCGAAACCGGCAAGACCGCGATGTGCAAGATCGTGCTGAAGGATCGCGAGCAGCTTGCCGCGCTCAACCCCTTCAGCAAGACCATGCTGCTAACCACCCTCCATTGGCCCGATGAGATCCGCTCGCTCGAGGAGCTGAACCTTCCCGAGGAGGAGGTCGAGATCAAGCCGGCGGAACGCAAGATGGCCGAGCAGCTGATCGGCTCGATGGCGACCGAGTTCGATCCGGCCGCCCAGCGCGACGAGTACCGCGAAGCGCTGATGCGCGTCATCGAGGCCAAGGTCGGCGGCGAGACTCCGAAGCCGGCGAAGAAGGTCGAGGCGACCAAGATCGGCGACCTCATGGCGGCCCTGGAGGCGAGCGTTGCCGCCGCGCGTGACGCCCGGCGCGAAGGCGCCGGCGGCGCCGTCAAGCCCGCGGCAGGGGCGAAGGCCGCCAAGGCGAAGCCTGCCGCGGCGCGGAAGGCGGCATCCCGCAAGGCCAAGGCGCCGGCCGACGAAGAGGCAGCGCCGGCCCGACGCCGCAAGACCGCCTGACCGACCGGGTGCCGGGCGAACAGCTTCGCCTTCCGGTCCTGCCTGTCGGCGGCCACCCGTCGCGCCGTCTCCCGGCTCGGATCGCCCCGATGCAGCCCGCCGGCCTGGACGCGCCATTCGACGATCCCGACTACCTGTTCGAGCCGTGGTGGCCTGGCGTACGAGCGATCGCGTTCGCCGAGCGTGGCTCGCTGCGCCTGCAGGTCGATGGCCTGGCCGATGCGCTCGCCGCCTTTCCCGAGGTGGTCGAGCTGACCGATCAGCTGGCCGAGGACGGCGTGGTGCTCGACGGGACATTGCTCGTCCTCGACGAGGCCGGCCGCCCTGACCCCGGTCTGCTGCGCGCACGCCTCGACGGGGCCGGTCGCCCCGGCCGTCCCGCCTACGTCGCCAGCGACCTGCTGTGGGCCGGCGGCGAATCAGTGGTGCGGCGCTCGTTCCGCGTCCGTCGCAGGTGGCTCGAGGCAATCCTCTCCCCCGGCGACCGCGTGACGGTGGGCCGCGGGTACGTGGGGGATGGGACGCTGGTGGCCGAGGCGCTGGCCTCGCTCGGGATCGATGGCCTATCCGCCCGCCAGCTCTCCGCGCGGTACCGCGCCGGCGTCGCCGACCTCGCCTGGCTCCGCGCCCCGATCACCCCGCCCGAGCCACGACCGCGGCCCACGTTGGCGCTCATCCTGAAGCTGCCCCTCGGCGAGTAGCGCGTCCTATTCCACGGGGGCCAGCAGTGGTTCGAGCACCCACGGCCACAACCGCTCGCCCAGGAGCCGCTGCGCGGCGCCGACCAGCCCGTCGGCGGGGTAGGCACGGAACGTCGCGATGTCGAACGTCAGCGTGGTCAGAACGGGCGGGCCAACGGCCTGCGGCCGGCCGCGCAGCACGTCGCCGATCCTGATCGCCTCGCTCGGGTCCTCGCCGTAATGCCGCGCCAGCAGCGCGGCCAGGTCCCACGCGGCGAGGGAGCCCGGCGCTGCCGCGATCGTGCGCTGCGCCTCGGCCTCGGCCGCTGCCCGGTCGCCGACCATGGCGGACGCCAGAGCCCGCACCAGCCCGGGGCGGTAGTCGGCGGGATCGATCCGCTCTCCGGTCACCCGCCGGGCCAGGAGCAGGTTCAGGTCGACGGCCTCAGCGCCGAGCTCAAGCACGCCGCCCGCTCCCACCTCGATCGGGCGCGGCCAGGGCAGCACCAGCCCGGTCAACGGGTTCGTCAGCAGCGAGAGGCGATAGGCGTCATCCGCTGCGCGCGTGTCGCCCTGAGCATCGAGGACAAGCGCCGCATTGGCCAGCTGCCGTCCCCCTGCCGTAGCCGTCTCCACCGCGCGGTCAGCCGCCAGACGGGCACATTCCGCGTCGCCGTCGGCGGCGCAGAGGAGGGCCAGGTTCGTCCACGAGTCGCCGTCGCCCGGGCTGAGATCAACCGCTCGCTCGGCCGCTGCTCGGGCGATGGTCGGGTGGCCGGCGCCGTCGGCCGCCACGGCCAGCGACTTCAGCCCGGTCGGCTGCCATGGATCGAGCGCCACTGCCTGCAGCAGCGACGCCTCGGCCGCTAGCCAGCGCCCCTCGCCCGCGGCGTCGGTCCCATGCCGATAGGCGACCGCGGCCGCATCGCCGACCACCATCACCGCGACCAGCCCGAGCGCACCCAGGCCCGCCACTGCGATCGCCGGCGGTCGCATCCGGATCGGTCGCCACGCCACCGCGTCGGCGTCGGCGAGCGCTATGGCGGCCAGCAGGATCAGGAGCAGGTTGAAGCCAGGCACGAAGGTGAGGTCCTCGAAGAGCATCCCGACGGCGCACCCGGCGAGGACGGCGAAGGCCGCGCGACCCGGCAGGCGCCGCGCGCGCCACGGGCCGGCGACCATCACGAAGATGGCGACCAGCGCCAGGGCCGCCGCGAGGCCGACCAGGCCGGCATCGCCCAGGATCCCGAGCGGCACGTCGTGCGAATGCGGCTGTTGGACCGGGAAGCTGAGCGGGGGGGCCGCGGCCTGCCGGGCGTACGGCATGGATCCGGGACCGATGCCCAGCAGCGGGTCGACGCTCCATGCGGCGATCGTGTCTCGCCACAGGTAGCTGCGGTAGATGAACGAGGTCGCGTCGGTCAGCCGCGGAGCCACGAACGCCAACGCGACGCCCATCCCGAGCAGCGCGACCAGCACCAGCCCGATACGACGCGGGGTCCAGGTCCACGAGCCCCTGGCCGAGGCGGCGCCACGCCGGATTGCCGGGCCGACCAGGACCAGGCCAGCGACGACGATCGCCAGCCAGGCCGACCGCGAGCCGGAGAGGAGGGTCAACGGCACGCCCACCACCGCCAGCGCGAGCAGCACCAGCAGCCGCAGGGTCCGTTGCGGGATGAGCAGCGCGATCGGCAGGGCCGCCAGGATCACGAACGGCGGAACCGCCACCGAGCCAAACGGCGTCCCCTCGTTGGGAAACCGCACCGGTGGCAGGCCCGGCCCACCGGCGAGCACCCACTCAACGCGTCGCCAGGCGAGCCCCGCCAGCGCGCCGACCGAGAGCCCCAGGATGGGAAGTGTGACGACGGCGGCGGTCCAGCCCGGCCGATGGCGGAGGGCCACCAGCGCCACCGGAAGCATCGCGGCGGTCGCCACGATGCCGGCCAGCGCGCGCGCCGAGAGCCCTGAATTCGCCGCCGACAGCGTGGCCACGCCGAATGCGGCGAGAAGGGCCAGGATCGGCAGGTCGATGCGGGTGCGCGGCAGCGCACCGCCGGCCAGGCCGATCGCCAGCAGCCCACCTAGCGCGGCGACGGCGCCGAGATGGAGCGCGAACTGGTAGCGCCCATCCCACAGCGCGCCGTCCCAGCCCACGTATCCGAAGGCCGCCAGGCCCATCCCGACGGCTGCGAGCTCGCCAAGGAGGCGGGGCGTCACGCAGGCGCCTCGCCGATGAGCGCGAGGGCACGCTCCAGCTTGCTCGCCGGGTCGGGCAGGAGCCCGTCGACGTCCCCGAGCGCGCGTTCCAACGCCCCCGGGTCGAGGCCGGTGGCCAGGGCCGCGGGGTCCAGCTCCAGCTCGACGACGAGCAGCACGCCGAGCTCGCGGCCCTGGTGGAGAACCCGCGCCCTGTCGAGCGAGAGGAGGCCGACGCGTTGGCCGTCGAGCTGGACCTCGCGCTCTGTGCGGTGCTGGGCGAGGGTCAGGCGTTCGAAGAGTGGTGTGCTGCCGCTCAGCTCCAACAGCCGCTCGCGCGCCGGTGACGGCGGCCAGCTCAATGGGTCGAGGTCGTGCGCGGCCGGTCCCTCGAGCTCCAGGCGGCGATGGATCGCCGCGCCCGCGGCATGCTGGCCCGGTCCCTTGAGCGAGATGATCGTGCGGTCGCCGCGCGTCCGCAGGCGGCAGGCCCAACCCGCGACGCTGAGGCGGCGGTCCACGGTGTCGAGATAGCGGTCCTCTTCGTCGACCGCGCGGACCGGGCCGAGCGTGGCCGGGCCGAGCCACGTCTGATGCGCCAGCGCATCGAGCGGCGCCTCGGCCGCGGCGCGGTACTTCAGCTCCGACTCGAGCGATGCTTCCATCAGGTCGGGTAACGCGCCGCCGCGGCGCGCACCGCTGTCGCGACCGAGTCGCGCAGGGCGGGCGGCTCGAGCACCTCGACCCCGTCGCCCCACGAGAGGATCCACGGCCGGATCTCCAGGATGCCAGCCACGGTCAGCACCATCTCGACGCCGCCGTCATCGAGCTCGGTCAGACGCTGCGACCGATGCCAAACCGACTCGCGCACCCGATTGGCGACTGATGCGTCGAATCGAAGCCGGACTTCGGCAATCTCGGTGGTGTCGGAGGACCAGATGCCCCAGGAGTGGGCGAGCCACGTGTCGGGGTCGAAATCCGGCGGGATCTCGTACTTGTCCAGCGTGAGCGTGGAGGAGCGGATGCGTTCCACCTTGTACGTGCGCATGGCATCGACCGTCTCGTCGAAGCCGATGAGATACACGTTGTGGCTCGCGGCATCCGGCTCCAGGAAGTAGGGGCGCACGCGGGCGCGGCGCGCCTCTCCGCCGGCCGGCTCGTAGTCGAACTCCACCACCCTGCCGTCGGCCCACGCCTGTGCAACCGTCGCAAAATTGCGCGTGAACGGCTCGTTGCGGTCGGCACGGCCCACTCGCAGCATGGTGGCGGCAACGTGTCGCGCGATCGGCTGGGGCAGCACGTCGGCCAGCTTGGTGAAGGCGCTCACCACCGTCTGGTCATATTCGTCCGACCAGCGGGCGATCAGGCGGGTCGCCAGGAAGAGGACGACCGCCTCGGCCAACGAGAGGGGGAGCGGCGGCAGGAACGACTTCTTCTCGATCCCGTAACGCCCGCGACCGGCCTGGAAGATCGGCATCTCGAGCTCCTCTTCCAGCGCGCGAATGTCGCGGTACACCGTCCGCGTTGTCATGCCGGTCAGCTCCGCGATCTCCGTCACCGGCACGCCGGCATCTCCGCTGCCACGGGTGTAGAGGATCGAAGCGACACTGAGCAGTCGAGCGAGCCGGTCGCGCTTGCGCGCCCATCGGTCATCGCGGCCGTCCTCGTCCGAGCCGCTCCACGCTTCGCTCATGGCGCCACGAAGAAGAAGGCGATCGCCAGGATGGTGTAGACGCTGATCAGCTGGAGGCCCTCCACCCAGTTCGAGCGGCCGTCGAGGGCAATGTAGGCCGCGATCAGCGTGCCGGTGGCGACCGCCACCACCTCGAGCGGCGTGAAGACCAGCGTCAGCTCGTTGCCGACCAGCAGGCCGAAGAATACGAGCACGGGCGCGGCGAAGAGCGCGATCTGGGTCGCGGACCCAAGCGAGGTGGTCAAGCTGAAGTCCATCTTGTTCTTGTAGGCCAGGGTGATGCCGACCACGTGCTCCGCCAGGTTGCCGATGAGCGGAATCAGGATGATGCCCACGAAGAACTTGCTGATGCCGAGTGAGTTCACCATCGGGTCGAGCGAGTGCACGAGGACCTCCGACACGACGGTCAACGCCGCCGCGGTCCCGAGCAGCACGCCCAACGATTGGCGCACCGACCAGGTCGCCCGCTCCGTCGGGTCCCGCTCGCCGGGCGCGGTCGCCTCCGGCGTCGAGAAGTAGAACCAGGTCTGGGCCGCGTAGGTCAGCAGCAGCACCACGGCGACGCCGATCGACAGCGCCTCGATGCTGAAGAAGCGGGACGAGCCTGCGCCGGTCTCAGCGCCGGCGCCGATGAGCGCGGCGAAGGTGGCGGGCACGATCAGGCCGATGGTGGCCAGGATCAGGCTCGCGGCGTTCATGCCGGTCGCCTGCGGGTCGAAGCGCTGGACCCCGTTCTTGAGTCCGCCCACCAGCAGCGACGCGCCGAGCACGAGCAGGAGGTTGCCGACGATCGAGCCGGTGATCGAGGCCTTCACCACGTCGAGCTCATTCGAGGCGATCAGGAAGCCGGCGATGATGATCTCGCCGATGTTGCCGACGGTCGCATTCAGGATCCCGCCGATGCGCGGTCCCGCGGCGGCGCCCAGCTCCTCGGTGGCGTGACCGAGCGTGTAGGCGAGGCCAAGGATGGCCAGCGCGCTGACTGCGAAGGTGAGGGTTGCATCCGCGTTCAGCAGACGAAGCAGCACGGCGAACGCGCTGCCCCCGATCGACAGGGCGTAGGCGATCCGGGCGAGCATGGGGCCGATGGTACCCGGCGCCGCCAGGCGTCAGCTTTGGCCGGCCGACGCGCTCGGCGCGGCGCTGCCGGACTCGGCGGGCGAGCGGCTCGGACGCGGCGACGGAGTGGGGGCCGGCTCGCCCGGCAGCGCCGCCAAGAGGGCGCGGTTGAGCACGTCGTCGACCCCGATCAGCAGGAAGACGTACCCATCCGCCGCCCACGTGTAGACCATCGTGCCAGCGATCGTGGCGTCGTCCTCGGGCCGCACCCAGGCCAGGCGATTCTCGACCTCGACCAGCTGCCAGGGATCGCGATGGAGGCCGGCGATTCCGACGTACTGGCCGGCCGTGGCGAGGAACGGCTCCAGCTCAGCCGTGGTGGCGAAGGGGGCGCGCATTCGCATCGCGTACAGGGAGAGGCGCGGCCGCTCCACGTAGGCGAGCTGTAGCGCGACGAAGCGAAGGCCGATCTCGCCGTAGACCTCGCCGACGTCTCCGGGCGTGACGCCGAACGCGCCGGCTGCCGGCTTCGTGACCGCTTGGGCGCCGACCTCGTCGGGGATGAGTGCCGCCAGCTCCGGGTCCGCGGGATTGGTGTAGACCGGCGTCGGCGCGGGCGTGGGGCTGGGTGAGGCGGTGGCCGCCAACGTCGGGCTGGTCTGGGCGGATGCCGGGGTGGTGCTCGGAGTCGGGGTGGCCGGTGCGCAGGCCGCCAGCGCGAATCCGATCGCCGTCCCCAAGGCGAGTACGGCGCGCGGACGTGCGGCGGCCGGGTGGGATGACGACATGGGAGCCGGGATGATAGCACCCCGTATCGAGTTGGTCGGCCGGAGCTTAGGCCGCGCCCAGGACCTCGGGCGACCGCGCGTCCTCGCGCCGACGCCGCCGGCCAACCCGCGGGGTGACGGAGACGACCGATGCCAGCGCCTCGACCACATCCTCGCGGTAGCGGGTGCCGACCTCTGCGCGCAGCCTGTCCAGCGCGGTGCGACGGCCCCCGCGCTGGCCAATCTCGCCAATGACCAGCGTGTCGTAGGCGTTCGCGACCGCAACGACCTGCGCGCCCACCGGCGCCTCGTCGAATGGGCCGTCCAGGTGTCGCCAGCGGATGATCCGGCCCACCTCGCTCAGGGAGGCGATCGGCTCCAGCTCCTCGGCGCCGAGCACATCCAGCCCGTGCAGGCGCGCCGCCAGCTCGACGCTGCTCGCCTCGTCAGCGCTGCAGCCAAGCTGCTCCGCCACGCGGCGCGCCAGGAGGCCGATCCGATCCCCGTGGCCAAGCGTCTTTGCGTCCCGAGAATCGAGCGACCGTGCGACGGCCAGCAGCGCATCTCGTGCCGTCTCCGCCGTTTCGGGGACACCCGAGAGGCGCCCGGCTGCCTCTTCGATCAGGGAGTCGACCGCGCTCTGCTCCTCCGGATGGCGCAGCGCAGCGCGCGCGAGGCCGTCCAGCGTGCTGCGCAGTTCGTGGATATCGCGCGGTACCTCGTCGGCGCGCACGACTCGATCTTCCCCGGACTGCTTGCCGAAGTAGAGCGCCGTGTCGGCCGCGGCGATCAGGCCGTTCTTGTCGCTGGCGTCCGCGGGGAAGGCCGCCACGCCGACGGTGATCGTGACCGGAGCGCGGTCCTTGGCGGTGAGGCGAGCCACCGCCTGTCGCACTCGCTCGCCGACCGATGCGGCGCCGGCAGCGTCCACCCCGTGCAGGATCAGCGCGAACTCGTCGCCACCATAGCGATACACCCGATCCTCCGAGCGCGCAGCGCCGTAGATGGCGGTCCCCACCGCATGCAGCAGGGCATCACCCGCCGGATGACCCAGGCGGTCGTTGTAGGTCTTGAAGCGGTCGAGGTCCATCATCAGCAGCGCCACCGGCGCGGGCTTCGATCGCTTGCCGCGCGGCTTGACAGGCCCGTCGACGTCAGGCTGGCCAAGGACATCGGCCAGGGTGCGCTGGAAGGCGCCGTGATTGCCAAGGCCGGTCAGCGCGTCCGTGTCGGCGCGTGTGGTGACGGCCTGGTGCTCCTCGGCATTACGCAACGCAATCGATGCCTGCCCGGCAAACAGCTTCACCAGCTCGAAATCGGTCTCGCTGAAATGAACGTCCGCTCCGCCGAGGCGCCCGACGTTCATGGCGCCGGTGACCACGCCCTCGCTGATCAGCGGGACGATGACGATCGCCTCGGGCTCGGTGGGCGTACCTGGGATCTGGATGGCGCGGGGGTCAGTGAGTGCCTCATTGACCAGGACCGGCTCACCGTGCTCCACGACCCAGCCCATCAGCCCATGCCCGAATGGGGGTCGATGGCGCATCACCTCGTCGGCGTACCCCTCGCGGGCCAGGACCGGGATGAGCACCTGCTCGGTGTGATCGGCGCGGTAGATCGACAGGTTGTCGTAGTGCACCACCGAGCGCAGGCCGTCGGCGATCGTCTCGAGCACATCTCCGCGACCGAGGGTCGACTGCAGCCGCTCATTGATCTCGAGCAGGCGCCGCTGCGACTGTAGCTGCCGCGCAAGCTCCGTTGACTGGAGCTCGAGGCGCTCGTAGGTGGTGGCGTTCGCGATCGCCTGGGCCGCGTACCCGGCGAAGATCGTCATCGTCTGCAGGTCGTCGTTGGTGAACTGGTTGTTGCCAAGCTTCGAGAGGGCGATGACCCCGACCGATCGGCCCTCGAACACCATCGGCACCACCAGCATCGACTCCTCGATGTCGTCGGTACCCTCGATCGTGTGGCCCCGCGGGTCGTTCAGGGCGTCGTTGATCAGCAGCGGCTCGCCATGCTCGGCGACCCAGCCCGTGAAGGAGCCCTCTCCCACCTCGACGCGGAGCGCCTCGGCGAAGTCGCCCACGCCCAGAAATCGATCGGTGAACGCGATCGGCTCGCAGTTGCGGGTCTCCCAGTTCACGGTGTAGATCCGAATGTCGTGGTACGCGGCGAGGCTGCTGGCCTCCGCCACGATCGCGTCGGCGATGGCCTGGACATCGGTCAGGCGGTTGAGGCGTGCCGAAAGATCCTGGATCGACCGCATCCGGGCCGCATGATCGGCGACCTCCCGGTAGAGGCTCGCGTTGCTGATCGCGACCGCTGCCTGGTTGGCGAAGGACTGCACCAGGGCCAGCTCATCGTCGGGCCATTCGTGGTCACGGGCGTGATAGAGGCCGATGACCCCGACCGCGCGGTCGTTGCTGACCAGCGGCACCAGACAGGCCGTCTTGATCCCCTCGTGCCGATACGAGTCCTGCATGGGCCCGATCCCGGGGCGCGAGTCCGCGTCGCGCACGACGAAGGTACGTCGCTCCTGGACCGCGCGGACGCCGAGCGCCTGGCTGGAGAGGGTCAGCTCGCGGACCCGTGCCTGGAACTCGTCCCCGAGCCCGCGCGCCGCCGCGCTGCGGAACGGATGGTCCGAATCGTCAAGCAGCCACAGGCCAGCCTTCTCGGCGTCGAAGAGTGATCGAGTGCGCTCGACGATGTCGTCCAGGACCATATTCAGGTCGAGCTTGCCGGTGAGCTCCTGGGTCACGTGTCGGAGCGCACGCGCTCGGGTCACCTCGCGTCGGGCTCGGGCCAGGCTGCGCGCGTTGAGGATGTCCGCGGCGACGGAGCTCGCGACGATCCGCAGGAAGGAGGAACGCACGCCGGCCAGCGTGCCGCCGGGCGTGTCCTCGAGCACGACCGCCCCAAGCAGCTCGCCCCCGGCGCGGAGCGGCAGCCGAATCCCGTACGGCAGCGACGTCTCGGGCGGTCCCGCGTGCCCCGGCTCGATCTCGTCGTTGGCGCTCCCCTCCAGGATGGGAGGCGGCGCGACGCGATAGCCGGCATGCGTCTCGAGCTGCGCCGCCGCCTCGGAACCCTCGTGGACCAGGTAGACCGCCACGCGGTCGACGCCGAGGTTGGAGCGGAGGGCCTCCATCGCGGTGCGACACACGGCGGCCGGCGTGGCTGACGCGCCGCTGCCCTGTGCGAGCCGGGCGAGCACGGCCAGCTCCGCCTCACGCCCCGCCGGGTCTGGGTCGGCCACCGTGGTCTCGGCGGCGTCGGCGCCCTCGGCCAGGAGCCGCTCGACGTCGCTGCGTCGGAAGCGACGGTCGCCGCGGGCGTTGATGCGGTAGGCGTTCAGCCGGCCGCCATCGGTCCAGGCACGGATGGTATTGGGGTGCACCCCGAGCAGCGCGGCGGCCTGCGCCACGCTGATCAGCGGGTCCTGGTCGCTCCCGCGGTCGCGAACCGGATGGGACACCTGGTGCGCCTCGTACCTGTACTGAGTCCAACGCCCGGCTGCCTGGCCAATGGAAGTTCTGTTAGGAACCGGTGATCGGATGGTAGAGGTGGGGACCCATCGGCTCGATGCCCCGTTGGTACCGCTTCCGGGGGTACGACCGCTCGGCTCAGACCGCTGGCAGGAGCACGACGGCCAGCACGACGGCGCCGACCAGGGCAAGTACCACGCCCAACCCGACGGCTGTCGCCGAGGCCAGGAGGAGCCCCTTGCGCGATCCGCCGAGGAGCCGCATGGCATCGTCGAGCGCCATGGCGGAGATCAGGTAACCACCGGACGGCGGGACCATTGCGACCTCGCCGTCGGGCGCACGTCGCGCGTCGGCCAGCACGAGGAGGCGCTCGACCACGCTGACCATGCGCGTGACAGAACGTGCGACGGGGGGATCACCGCCTTCGACCGTGAGCCGTGCCAGCGCGGCCCGGTGCTCCACCCCGAGCTCGCTCGGGGGGCCGCGCCAGACATGCGGGATGACGATCAGCGGCTCGGCCGCCTCCGCCGGGTCCATCGGCAATGCGCCCGCGTGATCCCATAGCTCGAAGCCGCGCGACTCGCGCACCCGCTCGATCGTCCGCCAGCCGCCGTCCGGCATCTGGACCTCGACGTCACGGTGCAGCGCGACCAGCCGATCGTCGTTCGGCGTGACGATCGGGTCCGCGCAGCGGATGCGGCCCGCCACGCGCACGGCGCGTCCCGGCAGCGGGTCGAGGGTCAGCAGCTCGCCCACCGCCACCTGACGCGCGCCGGCGAGACGTCGCGCCACGCCAGGCCGCGCGCCAGATCGCCGCAGCCCGACGGTTCCCGACGCGAGCAGCAGCGCGCCGACCAGCAATAGGACGAGCGGCATCAGGAGGGATTCGGGCATGCGGCGGCGATTATCGCCCGATAAGCGGCCGGTAAGCGTCGCTGGCTAGGCTCCGACCCAGCATTCGAACCGCCCGCATACGAGGAGGCCCACCGCCCACCGAACGTCCGTCGCCTGCCATGAATCCTGGCTTCACGCAACGGAGGTTCCCGATGTCCGTCCGTCCTCGCACGCCTGTGCACAATCGTCCACGCGGCGCGTTGCGCCGCGCCGGCGTACTCGCGCCGCTGGCCATAGCACTCGCAGTGGTCGCGGCGGGCGTCGCGTCCGCCGAGCCGCCCGCGGCCGTCACGGCCCTGACCGCAACCGATGCCGCGCGCGCTGGTGTGGCGATCAGCCTCTTTCGTCACCCCGAGCTCGACCCGGGACTGGTCGAGGTTCAGCTCGCGGGCACCACGGCGCCCGGCCGGGTGCTGGCCGTCGCGCCCGACGGTGCGACGGCCGCCGTCACGGACCGCATCGACCTGGTCCAGGCAACGCTGTCGCTTGCCCGTAAGGACGGCTCACAGCTTCGCCTCGGCATGCCCGGCCTGTTGGCGGCTGCGTTCGCACCCGATGGCTCGTGGTTGGCCGTCATCGACGGGGCCGGAGCGCTGTGGAGGGTGATCGCAGCCAGCGGGGCGGCCGCCCGTCTGGCGGACGGTCCGTTCCTCGGTCCGCTCACGGTCGAGCCGGACGGGACCGTGCTCCTGGCGGCGGTTTCATCGGTCGAGGCGCCTTTCATCTCGCGCCTGGTGCGCTTCGACCCCGCCGCGCCATCGGTCTCGAGGCTGTCGGAGGACAAGCTCGTGTACGGCTCAACCCTGCTTGCCGACGGTTCCATCGCGGTCATCGCCCACGAACCGGCCGGGATGGTCGTCAACCTCCTGACGCCGGCAGGCACGAGGCGGCTCGCGGACCTTGGCCCCGGCGCGATCCACGTCTCCGTGTCGTCTGACGCCGGCCGCATCGCGTGGGAGCGGCACGGCGACGGCGTCTACCTGCTCGAACCGCCGACTGGATCCGCGCGTCGTATCGCATCCGGTTCGCATCCGCGCCTGAGCACGGACGGGAAGTCGCTGCTCGTGGTCGATGGCGGCGGAACGGTGCTCCTCGGACTCGACGGTTCGCGCCTCGCACGGTTCTCGGGCCACGCTGCGTTCGCGGGCTGCGGATGGGGGTGCCGGCCATGACCCGCCTCGCGCGGGTGGCCACGACATCGGTCCTGGCCGCCATTGCCATCCTGCTGGTGGGCGCCGGCGCCGCGCTCGCCATCGGCGACTACACCCTGCCCTACTACAGCCCGGGCGTGACCTTGAGCTACGGGGTCGACCGCGACCCGCGGCCCGGTGTCCAGCTCGATTGGACGGGGCACACCTGGAATGACGGGACGCCCCACTGGGGTCGCGTGTACGACAACCACACCGGGGCCGATTACCCGATGGCTCTGCGCACGCAGCTGGCCGCGGCGAAGGGCGGGATCGTGGTCGATCTGGAGGGCGGCTTCGGGACGCAGGAGTTCGGCGAGTTCGGCAACTTCGTGCAGGTCCGCCACGCGGATGGGCGGCACACGCTGTATTACCACCTCGCCAGCGCCGTCGACGGCGGCATCGTGGTGGCGGTGAACCAGGCCGTATCGGCCGGCCAATGGCTCGGCCTATCCGGATGCAGCGGCATCTGCAACGGGCCGCACCTGCATTTCGAGCTGCTGGTCGAACAGGGTCAGAACCTGGTCTGGGTCGATCCGCTGCCGGCTCGCCTGTACACCACCTGGCCGCCGCGCGTTCCGTTCCTGGCCAGCTACGTGCGCGAAAGCAACCCGGGCACCGAAGTGATTCAGAGGGGGCGCACGATCACTCACTGGGTCGAATTCCGAAACGTCGGCGGTCGAACCTGGCGGAGCGCCGGGTATCCGGGGAGGATCGCCCTCGGCACCTGGAACCCGGCGAAGCACGCAAGCCGATTCCGAGCTTCCGACTGGCCATCCAGCTGGCTCGCCACGCCGGTCGACCATGCCGCGGTGTCGCCGAACGGCACCGGCCGATTCACCTTCGGGCTGCGCGGTGCGGCGTCACCCGGCAGCTACCGCGAGACGTTCAACCTCATCTCCGAGGGCCTCCGCTGGTTCGACCACGGCCACCTCGGTGGCTACTACATCCCGATCGTGGTCACCAACCTGACCGAGTGATGCCGTCGGGGCGGCCGCGCCCGCGGCCGTCCCACAACACCGCGATCGGAGGAGAACAGCCATGCGGCGCTGCCAGCCACGACAAACCGTCCTGCTGCTGCTGCTGCTGGTCTGCGGCGTCGCCGCATGCGAGCCTGGCGCGGCCCCCGAGGGCGGAGAGGCTTCAACGCCGACCGAGGCGGTGGCCTCGCCGTCAGTGGTTTCGGCCATCCCGGTCGAGCGTCCCGCGCTGCCGGACGGCTTCCCGGTGCTGCCCGGGGCGAGGTCGGAAGCGGTGCCCGACGACGACCTCTCGACCATCGCCCGTTGGACGAGCGACGAGATCGGCTCGGTCGCCTATGACTACTACATCGAGGCGCTGCCCGCCGCCGGCTACCCGACCATGGGCCTCTATCCTGGCGGCGCGGTGGCAATCATTCGTTTTGAGGTGCCCGGAACCGCGATCTGGCAGCTGGTGCTCACCCGCGACGGAGACGGAACCGGAATCGAGGTTCGTCTCGATCAGCCTTGAGCTGGATGAAGGGGCCGGTGATCGCGGCAGGCTCGCGCGCGTGCTACGCTCGTTGGTGACAACCCAAGAACGACAGGGGAGCGCGACAGCGCTGAGAGTGCGGAGGACCGCAGACCCTCGAACCTGATCTGGGTCATGCCAGCGAAGGGAGTCGGTTTGAACGGTGCGACGGCGTGCCCCCAACGAGCGGGTGCGCCGTTCGTGGTTTGCGGGACCGATGCAGGCGCCGAACCGCCCATCTCGGCGGCGCGGCAGGAGGAGCGACAGCGTGAAAGCGGTCGTGGTCGCCAGCGGCGAGCCGGACGCGCGCGATGCCGCACACCTGGCGAATGCCGACCTGGTGGTGGCCGCCGACGGCGGTGGGCGATGGCTCGCCGCGATCGGCGTCCGTCCCGACGTCCTCCTCGGCGACCTCGATTCCGTTGAGCCGGCGGTCGTTGAGCAGCTGGCCGACGACGGCGTCACGGTCGAACGGCATCCCACCGAAAAGGGGGCCTCGGACGCCGAGCTGGCGCTCGGCCGGGCCGTCGCCTCGGGGGCGGACGAGGTCATTGTGCTCGGCGCCCTGGGCGGGCAGCGGCTCGACCACGAGCTCGCGAACCTGCTGATGCTGGCCGACCCGGGGTGGCGCGGCGCGGTCCGCGACCTGCGAATCGTGCGCGGGGGCACGGTGGCACGTGCCCTGCACGGCGGGGAACGGCTGAGCCTGGCGGGCACCGTTGGCGACCTCGTCACGCTGCTGCCGATAGGCGGCCGAGCCGAAGGCATCCGAACCGATGGCCTGCGCTACGCGCTCGATGGGGAGGCGCTCGACTTCGGTCGTTCGCGCGGTCTCTCGAACGAGGTGATCGGTACTCCGGCATCGGTCTGGCTCGAACGCGGCACGCTCCTTGTCATCGAAATGGCCAGCGAAGGTGGCGATTCATGACAGCCTGGAGTCAGTCTCGCGACGGATGGCGGGTCGTCGACATCGTGGTGGCGGCCGTCCTGGCCGTCACGTTCGGAGCGGTCTTCCAGGCCTGGAACCTGCTCTGGGCGGCCAGCGGGCCCGCGTTCGCGGCCTTCCCACCGTTGCAGGGCTTCATGTACGGCATCTGGCTGCTGCCGGCCGTGCTGGTGCCACTGATCGTGCGCCGGCCCGGGGCTGCCCTGCTGGGCGAGGGGATAGCGGCCTCGGTGTCGGCACTAATGGGCGCGCAATGGGGGCTCCTCACCATCGTCTACGGCCTGATGCAGGGAGGAGCCGCCGAGTTGATCTTCGCCTTCGGTCTCTACCGACGCTGGGGGCTGCCGACGGCCCTGCTGGCGGGGGCGGCGGCCGGCGCCGCCGCGGTGCTCCTGGACCTGGTCCTGTTCTATCCCAACTGGGCCGCGTCATGGCAGGTGGCATTCGCCGGCCTCGTCATCCCGAGCGCGGCCCTGATCGCCGGCCTCGGCTCGTGGCTGTTGGTGCGCGCCCTGGCGCGAGCGGGGGTCCTCAGCGCGTTCCCGTCCGGCGGCGAGCAGCCTGAGGTCTGATCCGCTGAGCCCGTCGGCACCGGCGGCTCCCGCGGCGCTGGAGGCGCGCGGCTGGGGCTGGCGCCACGCCGGCCGCCACGCGTGGGCCCTGCGCGGCGTCGACCTGCGGATCGAGCCGGGCGAGCGCGTCCTGCTGCTCGGGCCGTCGGGGGCGGGGA
Source organism: Candidatus Dormiibacterota bacterium (assembly GCA_035632895.1). Lineage (GTDB taxonomy): Bacteria > Chloroflexota > Limnocylindria > QHBO01 > QHBO01 > DASQFY01. Next base: position 12,154 of record DASQFY010000136.1, on the reverse strand, counting down.
AGTCGACCCTGCTCCTCGCCCTGGCCGGCCTGCTTGAACCGCGCGGCGCGGGCGAGCAGGAGGGGAAGCTGCGGGTGGATGGCCTCGACCCGCGCGCGGCACGCGATCGGACCGGGATTGTCTTCCAGGACCCGGGCTCACAGATCGCCATGGCCCGCGCGGGCGACGACGTGGCCTTCGGGCTCGAGAACCGATGCCTCCCGACTGAGGCGATCTGGCCGCGCGTCGATGCGGCGCTCGAGGCGGTCGGCTTCCGGTACGGTCGCGGTCGACCGACCGACGCGCTGTCGGGCGGCGAGCAGCAGCTCCTCGCCCTCGCCGGCGTGCTGGCCCTCCGACCGGGCCTCCTGCTACTGGACGAGCCGACCGCCAACCTGGATGCGGACGGCGCCACGCAGGTCCGCGCGGTGCTGGCCCAGGTCCTGGACCGGCTCGCCCTCACGATGGTGCTGGTCGAGCATCGTGTCGCTGAGGCGATCCCGCTCGTCACCCGCGCCGTGGCGCTGCGGCCCGGCGGCGGTGTGATCGCGGACGGTTCGCCGCACGAGGTCTTTGCTCGATACGGCGACGAGCTGGCTGAGGCGGGCGTCTGGGTGCCCGATCGCCGGCTGCCCGCCCCGCGCGTTCGGGTCCGTCCAGCGCCCGAGACGATGCTCCTCGCCGAGCAGGTCACGTTCCGCTATCCCGGGTCTGCCGTCCCGGCTCTGGCCCGCACCGACGTACAGGTGCGCTCTGGCGAGGCGCTGGCGATCACAGGACCGAACGGCAGCGGCAAGTCGACCCTGGCCCTGCTGCTGGCGGGCCTGTTGCGCCCGACCGCGGGTGCCGTGGTGGCCGGCGAGGCGCTCGCCCGTGGACGGGGCCACGAGCCGATCTGGCGCTGGTCGGCGCGGGAGCTGGTGACGCGCATCGGGATCGTCTTCCAAGACCCGGAGCACCAATTCCTCACCGGGCGCGTGCATGACGAGCTCACGCTCGGACCGAGGCGCGCCGGGCTGGATCGACGCACCGCCAACCGCCGCGCCGATGAGCTCTTGATGCGCCTGCACCTTACCCACCTGGCCGACGCCAACCCGTTCACCCTGTCCGGGGGAGAGCAACGCCGACTCTCGGTCGCAACCGCGCTGGCAACCGGCCCATCGGTCGTCATCCTGGACGAGCCGACCTTCGGGCAGGACCGCCGCACCGCCATCGAGCTGCTCGAGCTCCTGGCCGGGCTGCGCGACGCGGGCCGTGCCATCTGCTTCGTGACGCACGACCGCGACTTCGCCAGCGCCCTTTCCGACCGGCGGCTGCGGCTGACACGGCCGGACGCGAATCCTGCCATCAGGCTCTCGCGGTGAGGCTCTTCACGCCGCTGCGACCCGACCCACGCGCCGCGCTGGCGCGTGCCAACCCGATGGCGAAGCTGGGCGCAGCTGCGCTGCTCATGGCGATCCTCTTCGTTTCGGTCGACCCGCTGACATCGGCGATCGTGCTCGGCGGCCTCCTCGGGACGATCCCGATGACCGGCCTGGCGCCGCGCGACCTGCTTGGCCGAACCTGGCCGATCCTGGTGGCCGCCCTCGCGGTCGGCGTGCTGAACGCGGTGTTGGCGGCCGAGCAGGGCGGCGCCGTCGCGTTGGTCATCGGGCCGCTCGCGATCGGCGCCGACAACCTGGAGGCCGGGCTGGGCCTCGGCCTGCGGCTGCTGGCGATCGCCCTTTCGGGCGTGCTGGCGCTGGTCACCACCGATCCGACCCGGCTGGCCGACGCGCTCGTGCAGCAGCTGCACCTCTCGCCGCGCTTTGCGATCGGCGCACTGGCGGGCGCTCGCCTGCTACCGATCATGGCCGACGAGTGGCAGACGCTGGCGCTCGCGCGCCGGGCGCGCGGCGTCGCCGCGGGGCGCTCGCCGCTGGCGGCCATGCGACTCTTCTTCGGCCAGCTGCTGGCCCTCCTCGTCGGCGCGGTGCGGCGTGGGACGCGGCTGGCGACCGCCATGGAGGCGCGTGGCTTCGGATCGCGCCCGTGTCGCACCATCGCTCGGCCGCAGACGATGGAGAATCGCGACTGGATCCTGCTCGGTCTTGCCGCCGGCCTCGGAGCGGTCGCGGTGGCGGCGAGCGTTGCGGTCGGCAGCTGGCGCTTCCTGCTCGGCTGAGCGCGAGTGTACCCTCGTGCCATGGCTCGCTCGGAGGAGCTCACCATCCGCGCCGGCGACGTCTCGCTGGCGGCAACCCTGACAGTACCCGAGTCACCTCCGCATGCGGATCGACGGGCGCGCTATCCGAACGTGCTGCTCCTCCCCTCCTGGCTGGCCCGAGGCCGCGACGGCGACTGGGATCGCGCCGGCCATCCCACCTGGTATGCCTCCGGAACGACGCAGCCCGGCCTCCTCGCCCGCCTGGCCGATGCTCTGGCGGTGCGCGGCGTCGCCTCGATGCGCGCTGACCCACGCGGCTGTGGCGCATCCGACGGGGTGTGGGAGGCGGTGCCGCTCTTCACCAAGATCGATGACGCGCGCGACACGCTCGCGGCCATGCGCTCTCATGGCGAGCTCGACCTCCGGCGGGCTGGCATGGTTGGGCACGGCGAGGGCGCCACCGTTGCACTGGCGGTGGCCGTGGGGGACCCCGCAGTCGGGGCCTTGACCCTCATCGGTCCCGCCGCTCGGCCATGGCGCGACGTGCTGCGCCGTGGCGTCGCAGCCAGGGCGCGATCCAACGCCGATCGGGAGCACCCAATCGTGGCTGCGCTCGACCGCTGGAGCGAGGACCTGATCGAGCGTGCCGAGCGCCGCGAGGCATTCTTCGACCTGCCGCTGCCAGGCGGCGTGCGGGTGCGCGTGGAGCTCTCCGGCGTGGAGCAGGCCATCCACACGCCTGGCCGGGCGCTGGCCACGATGCTCCATCGGTCCGTCACGCTGGTTCACGGCGCGGCCGACCGCTGGAGCGACCCGGACGAATCGATGCTGCTGGCCGAAGCCCTTACCGAGGCGGGCAACGAGCCCGATCGACGCCTCCTGCCTGGCGCCGGGCACGATCTGGCCGAGGCGAGCGACGCCGTCATCGGTGAGCTGGCTGACGATCTCGCCACCAGGCTCCTCCCGCGCGACCTGCCGCCCGTGCTGGTCGCTCTGGAGGAGATGGGCTAGGCTACGATCGATCCATGAGCCGACCGAATCCCGGAGACCAGGCGCCCGCCTTCAGGGTGTCCGCCGACGACGGCTCGGAGGTGTCGCGCGACGGCCTCATCGGTCGCCGGTACATCCTCTACTTCTACCCCAAGGACGACACCCCTGGCTGCACGGCCCAGGCCTGCAGCCTGCGCGACAACTTCCGGCGGGTTACCGGTACCGGGGTCGAGGTGTTCGGCGTCTCGACCGACTCGGTGACGAGGCACGTCAAGTTCCGGGCCAAGTACGATCTTCCCTATCGCCTGCTCTCGGACGAGGCGCATCAGATGGCCGAGGCGTATGGCGTCTGGGTGGAGAAGGGACTGATGGGCAAGACCTACATGGGGACGGAGCGGACCAGCTTCATAATCGGGCCGGACGGCCGGGTCGAGCACGTGCTTCCCAAGGTGAAGCCCAACGAGCACGTGGACCTGCTGCTGGAAGCCATGGCCGCGTGAGGGTCGCATGATCTGGACCGCCGTCGCGCTCGTCCTCGTGCTCTGGTTCGTCGGGCTGCTCCTGGCCTGGGGTCCGCTGGTCAACCTCCTGCTGGTGGTGGCGGCCGTGCTGCTGGTGGTGCAGCTGCTGAACGAGCGCGAGGAAGCCGAGTAGCCAAGCGTCCGCTCTCGGCACGGGTCTTGCTTGGCGTTGCCGGGCAGGAGGTACGGAACCTTGCTCTGGACGCTGATCGTCATCCTGGCCGTCCTGTGGCTGCTCGGCGTGATCACCAGTTTCACGGCTGGCGGACTTATCCACCTGCTGCTGGTCGTCGCGCTGGTGGTCCTCGTCTTCAACCTGCTGAGCGGACGCAGAACAGCCTGACGCCGCTCGCTCGAATCGCGCTCCGACTGCCGGCGTGGGTGACCCGCCGGCGGTCAATCGTGACGGCCTAGCTGTCACGAGCTTCGGTACCCTTGGCAGCAGTGAGACTGCTGCACTTCGCCGACCTGCACCTCGACGCGCCGTTCGCCTGGGCGTCGCCTGAGACCGCGCGCCTTCGACGTCGCAACCGCCGGGAGACACTGTCCCGCATCCTGGCCCTCGCCGACGAGGAGAACGTCAATGCGGTGCTCTGCGCCGGCGACCTGTTCGAGCACGACCGCTTCACGCCCGATACGGTCACCTTTCTGCGCGAGAGCTTCGCCCGGACCGATCGGCCGATCTTCCTCGCCCCAGGCAACCACGACTGGTACTCCGCCCGCAGCCCCTACGCGCTGGCCGAATGGAGCCCCAACGTCCACGTTTTCACCGAGGCGACCCTGACGCCGATGTCACTGGCCGATGGGCTGACCCTGTGGGGCGCCGCCCATCGCGCGCCGGCGAACACCGATGGATTCTTCGCCGACTTTCGCCCAGATCGGGGTGGCATCCACCTTGCGCTGGCCCACGCATCCGAGCGAAGCGCGCTTCCCTTCCAGGAGTCGGGCAAGGAGCTCCACGCCCCGTTCGACGCCACGGAGCTGGAGGCGGCCGGCATCGCGCACGCGTTCCTGGGTCATTACCACGTCGCTCGCGACCGCGACCGCTATACCTACCCCGGCAATCCCGATCCTTTGTCGTTCGGCGAATCCGATGGACGGAGCGTTGTCCTCGCCAGCGTCGCGGATGACGGCACCCTGACGCGCGAGCGTCGCTTCGTGGCCGTCAGCCCGGTACACGACCTGGCGGTGACGCTCGACGGGTGCCACCACGTCGACGACGTGCTCCAGCGTGTCGCGATGGCGATCGCCGAGCTGTCCGGATCGGTCCGGCTCACACTCACCGGCGAGGTGCCGGCCGAGCTACCGGTCGATCCCCGCGCGCTTGGCGCTCTTGGCGAGCATCTCGACGGCCTCGTCATCCGGACGAGCGCCCTTCAGCCCGCCTACGACCTCGAGGCGATCCAGTCCGAGATGACCGTGCGCGGGCAGTTCGCGCGCGATGCCCAGGAGATCGCGGATGACGACCATCGACGCAAAGTGCTGATCACCGGGCTGCGGGCGCTGGAGGGTCGCGACGACCTCGAGGTGGCCTGAGTAATGTGGATTGAGCGAGTCATGGCCCGGGCGTTCGGCCCGCTCCGGGAAGAGAGCCTGGAGCTTGGTGAGGGGATGAGCGTCATTACCGGGCCGAACGAGGCCGGCAAGACGAGCTGGCACGCTGCGATGCGATTGGCCCTGACAGGGGTGCGCCGGGGTCCCGGCCGGACCAAGGAGGCGGCGTCGGTCATCGAGCACCATCGGCCGTGGGACTCGCCGGACCGATGGGAGGTCGAGGCCCGCCTGCACCTTGCCGATGGACGCACCATCGACATCAGCCAGGATCTCGCCGGCCGGGTTGCCTGCCGCGCCCGCGACGTCGTCCTGGGTGACGATGTCTCGAGCGAGGTCATCAACGAGGGAACGCCGGACGCCAGCCGGTGGCTCGGCCTGGATCGCGAGTCGTTCACCGCGGTAGCGGCCGTCAGCCAGGCACAGATCATGGCCGTCGCCGACAGCGCCGCCGCGCTCCAGGATCACATGCAGCGCGCTGCCGCGACGCGAGGCACCGATGCGACGGCCGCCGAGGCAATTTCAGGGCTCAAGGCATTCCGAAAGGAGGCCGTCGGCGCGGTGCGTGTTGGCGCGACCGGCCCGATGTGGGTCTCGATGCGCGAGCAGGAGGCCGCCGATGCCGCGCTGGCCGAAGCTCGGCGCCTGCATGCCGACTACCTGGATCGCCAAGCGCGGCTCGAGGAAGCGGCGCGCGATCACGATGCCGCTGAGCGCGGCTTGTCGGTCGCGGAGGCTGCGCATGCGCTGCGCTCCGCGACGGACCTGGCGGCCAGGGCCGAGCGCGCCGCACAGCTGGCGGCGGCACACCCGGAGCCCCCGGCGGCGCTGGCGGTCCGCAACGAGCTTGCCGACGAGGTGGCGGCCGCGCTCGAGTCCTGGCGTCGCCGGCCGACGCCGGTGTCGCTCAGTGGCGCCACGGCGGCAGAGCTGCGCGAACAGCTCGCGGCCCTGCCCGCGATCCCTGCCGGCGACCGACGTCCCGACCGATCGGTCGCCGACGCATCTCGGACGCTCGACCTGGCCGAGGAGGCGCTGCGCGTGCACGGGGAGGGTTCGTCAGCTCCCCCAGCCGCCGACACGGCAACGCTGCCGCCAACGCTCCCCGCGTCGCCGCTCATCCCGATCCTGGGCCCCGCAGGCGTGGGAGTTGCCGGCCTGATCCTCGCCATTCTGGGGCAGACGCTTCTCGGAATCGGCCTGCTGGTCTTGGCGGGCGCGCTCGCCGCGTGGGCGTGGCGACGTGCCACTACGGGACGGCTGGTCGCGGCAAGCATGCATGCCGCGGCTGACCGGGACGAGCGGCTCTCCGCCGATTGGGAGGCACGCGCCACACGCCTGCGAGAGGCCGTGCGCCTGGCGGAGGACGGACTCCGCGGCTCCCTGCGCGAGCGTGGCGCCGACACGGAGGATGAGCTTCGAGCATCCGTCGCCGCCTACGAGCTTGCATGTGCCAAGCGGGAGGATCTTGCCCGTGCCGCCGCCGGGGCCGAAGGCCTGCGGCGTGCCGTCGAGGCGCGCGAGGCGGCCGAGGAGGGAGCGGCCCGTGCCGAAAAGGCGGCAAGCTCGACCGAGTCTGCCCTGCGCACGGCAGCCCAGCATATCGGGCGGGCTGAGGACGCAAACCCTGAGGCGCTGGTCGCCAGCCTCACCGCCTGGCAGGGGCAGCAGACCGAGGCTGCGCGCGCCAGCGAGATCGCCATCCGCCAGTGGCAGGAGCTGACCGGGCTGCTGCATGGTGGAACGCTGGCCGAGCTCCAGGCCGAGGCGGATCAACGCGCCGAGGTCGCGACTCGACTCGCTCAGCTTGCGGGCGAGGACGCCATCCTCCCGCCGGGCCGTGACGGTGAGGCCGTGGTGACCGCCGCCCGGGCTGAGGCCTCTCGATCGAAGCAGGTCTTCGATGCGCTCACCGGCGAGCTGCGCCTGCTCGCCAGCACCCTGCCGAATGTGGCAGAGGTGGAGGAGCGTGCTTCGGCTGCCCGCATCGAGCTGCTGCGGGTGCAGGATTTGGCTGCCGTCATCGATGAGACGCTCACCCTTCTCGAGACGGCAGAGCGGCGCGTCCATCGGGACCTGGCGCCGATCCTGACTGCATCCGTGCAACGCCATCTGCCCGCCATCACGGGTGGCGCCTACATCGAGGTGGGCATGAACCCGCGCGACCTCTCTGTCGATGTCAAGGAGGCGCGCACCGGCCAGTGGCGTGACGCCCGCCTGCTCTCTGAGGGGACTCGCGAGCAGATCTACCTGCTGCTCCGGGTGGCGATGGCCGAGCACCTGGTGACGACCCACGACATGGCCCCACTCCTGCTCGATGAGGTCACCGCGCAGGCAGACTCGGAGCGGAAGCGCCACGTGCTCGACGTGCTCCACGAACTCAGCGCCGACCGGCAGGTGATCCTCTTCAGCCACGACGACGATGTGGTGGCCTGGGCCGCCGACTCGTTGAGCGAACCGCGCGACCGGCTCATTCGCCTCGGCACACCGGTCAGCACGCCGCTCCCCGGAGCCGCCATCCGCTGATTCCCGCCCCGGCTGCTAGCATGCGGGGACCCTGCCCAACGACCGGCTCCCCACCCCCGAACGCGTCCTGGTCGTGGCCGCACACCCGGACGACATCGAGTTCGGCGCAGCGGGCACGGTCGCGCGCTGGGTTGACGAGGGGGCGCGGGTCAGCTATCTGCTTATGACCCGCGGCGACAAGGGCAGTGACGACCCCGGAGTCGATCCCCGTACCCTGGCGGCCGTGCGGGAAGTGGAGCAGCGGGGCGCGGCTGCGGAGATCGGGGTCACCGACGTCGACTTCCTGGACGAGCCCGACGGCCAGGTCGAGCCCAGCCTCCGCCTCCGAGAACGGGTCACGTATGCCATCCGGCGGGCTCGACCCGAGGTGGTGATGAGCCACGACCCGACGGTCATGTTCGTGAACAACGAGTGGGTGAACCATCCAGATCATCGGGCAGTAGGCGAGGTGACGGTTGACGCGGTCTTTCCCACCGCGCGTGACCCGTTGAACTTCCCGGAGCACCTCGAGGCCGGCCTGCAGCCCTGGAAGGTGGCCGAGCTCTTCCTATGGAGCACCAACGAGGCGAACCAGATCGTCGATATCAGCGATACGCTGGAGCGCAAGATCGCCGCGCTGGCGCACCATGTCAGCCAGTTTCACGACTTCACGGAGACGGCCAAATGGCTGCGCCGCCGAGCCGAGGAGCTTGGGGAGCGGGCCGGGTATCGGGCTGCCGAGGGCTTCCGACGCGTGATGCTGGCCCGTTGATGGCGATGCGGGTGGCCTCTCGACCGATCGCCGTCCTGGTCGTGGCGTTGGCTCTGGCCGCAGCCTGCTCGACCCCGGGTCCCGTCCCGACGCCCTACCCGACGCCGGTTCCGACCCCGCCCCAGAGCGCCGCCGATGACACGGTCCGAGCCTTCCTCGCGGCCTGGCGCATTCGCAGCTACGAGCCGATGTACGGAATGCTCGCGGCCGCCGACCGCCAGCGAATGAGCGAGGGGGAGTTTGTCGGCCTGCTCGAAACCTTCGAGGAGCTCACGGGCGTCAAGCGGATGCGTTGGGCGGTTGGTTCCACCATCCCAACCACCCTGCCGCCCCAGGCACGCCCGCCTGACCAGCCTGCCCCGGCGGGCGCACCGCTGCCGAGCGCCGGCCCCACGACCGAGCCGCTCGTGCCTCCTACGGCCAGCCCGGCTCCGTCTCCCTCGACGACGCCGGCCGCGCCCGACACCCCCCTCGACGGCCCGGTGCCGGCGCTCCGCATCCCGGTCGAGCTGCATTTCTCGACCGATCTCTTCGGCGACGTGGACCTCAACCGCCAGCTCATCCTGGTGCAGGGTGCCACCGGCTGGCAGATCCACTGGAGCGCGGCGGTGCTCTTCCCCGAGCTCGGCGAGGGGGGGACGCTGGCGGTGACGCGGCTGCCCGCGCCACGGGGGCGCATCGTTTCCGTCGACGGCACGGTATTCGCCCAGTCCCGCGACGACGGCGTCCGGGTCTACCCTCAGGAATGGCTCGCCGGCCAGACGATCGGCTGGGTGAGCGAGGTGACTTCCGACGAGCTGAAGACCTTCGCGACCCAGGGCTACGCCGCCGGCGACCTGATTGGCCGTGGTGGCATCGAGCAGGGTGCCGAGGCGCTCCTGCGCGGCCAGCCAGGCCTCACCCTCAGCGCCGTTCCTCCAGCGGGCGACGATGGCGCGTCCGTGCTGGAACGGCCGATGGTGCCCGGACAGGACGTCGTGATCAGCATCAGGCCGCGGATCCAGGCGGCCGCGGAGGCGGCGATCGGTGGCTATGCCGAGGCGGGGACGGCGGTCATCGACCCGGCCAGCGGCGATGTCTGGGCGCTCGCCTCCGCTCCGCTCTTCAACCCGAACGCCATGACCCTCGGCACCACGCTGGGAGGGCAGTCGCTGGGGGCCCCGAGCGCCAGCGCACGGCTCAACCACGCCACGATGGCTGCCTACCCGACCGGCTCGTCCTTCAAGGTCTTCACCCTGGGCGCCGCTCTGAAGACCGGCGTCGCCTCGCCGTCCACCCGGATGCCATGCCAGGGTACGTGGACCTTCTCGGGCTTCACGTTCCGCAACTACCTCGAGCACACGCTGCCCGGCTTCGTCTCGCTGCTGGAGGCGATGGCATTCAGCTGCAACACGACCTACATGCCGCTCTCGATCATGGTGTACGACGACGACGTCACCGCGCTCACCGACCTGGTGCGAGAGTTTGGCTTCGGCCAGCTCAGCGGCATCCAGCACCTGCCTGAGGTGGCTGGCATCCTTCCCGATCGGCAGTACTTCGAGCTCACCAAACGCTGGAATGACGCCTACAGCCCGTATGGCCCGTTCGACCAGATCCAGCTGGCGATCGGCCAGGGCAGTCTGCTGGCCACCCCGCTCCAGATGGCAAACGCGTACGCGGCGTTCGGAAACGGTGGAATCCTCTGGGTGCCGCGCATCGTGGTCGAGTCGCGCCCACCCGACGGAACGCCGGCGCCGGTGGCGTCGAGGCGGACCCGACAGGTCAGCCTGACGCAGCCCCAGCTCGACTACGTGGTGGAGTCGATGAAGGCCGTCGTCAACCTGTCCTACGGCACCGCGCGCTCCGCATTCGCCGGCTTCGGCATCCAGGTGGCCGGCAAGAGCGGCACGGCCGAGACCGGCGGTCCGAACCCGAACGCATGGTTCCCGGCGATCGCCCCGGCCGACGGTGCCCAGATCAGCGTCGCCACCGTGCTCGTCCGCGTCCCGCTGGCGACCGGTGGTTCCGACGCCGCCCCACTGGTGCGACAGGTGCTGGCGCGGTATTTCGCCGACCAATAGACGGCGCCCTGCTTTGACACCACGCTCGCGCGACGGGTAGCATCGGGTCGCCGCTCCATACGCTCCGCGTGCCGTGGTGGAACCCGCTCTGCGATTACGCCCGTGATCACCGAGAACGCGATCCCGCTGAGGTTCCAGACCGCCGAGGTCGGCGTTGACTGGCTTCAGTGCAACATCGAGTGCCAGGAAGGCTGCCCGGTCAACACGAATTGCCGGGGCTACCTGATGCTCGCCGCGGAGGGCCGCTTCGAGGAGGGCTACATCCTCGCGCGCGACCCGAACCCGGTCGCTGCGATCTGCGGATACGTCTGCTCGGCGCCGTGCGAGAAGGCCTGCCGCCGCGCCGACATCGACAAGCCGCTCGCCATCCGCGCCATGAAGCGTTTCCTGGTGGACTGGCACTACGGCAACAACATGCCGGACAACATCGTGGTCGCGCCGCGGACCGGCAAGAGCGTCGCCGTCATCGGCGCCGGTCCCGCCGGGCTGTCGGCGGCCAAGGAGCTGGCTGGCGATGGCCACGAGGTGCATGTGTACGAGGCGCTGCCGTCCGGGGGCGGCACCTGCCTGATCGGCGTCCCGGCCTTCCGGCTGCCGCGTGACGTGATCGAGCTGGACGTGAACTGGGTCGCCAAGCACGGCGCTGAGTTCCACTACAACGTGGAGGTGGGGCGCGACGTCACCATCGACCAGCTCCGGGAGCGGCACGACGCGGTGGTGGTCTCTGCCGGCTGCATGTACCCGGTCGCCATGAACATCCCCGGCGAGGAGCTGGACGGCGTGATCTACGGCGTCGACTTCCTGAAGAAGGCGAACCTCGGCCAGGAGCAGTGGGTCGGCGAGCACGTGGTGATCGTGGGCGGCGGATACACCGCCATGGACTCGTCGCGCACCGCCCTGCGGCTCGGCGCCAAGACGTCGGTGGTGTGCTACCGCCGCGGCCCGGAGGAGATGGTGGTCGACGAGGAGGAGCAGCACGAGACCCGCTTCGAGGGCGTGCGCTTCGAGCTCTTCTCCTCCCCGGTCGAGGTGCTCGGCGACGAGCGGGGCAAGGTCATCGGCATGGTCTTCCAGCGCGTGAAGCTTGGCCCGCCCGACGCCAGTGGCCGGCGCTCGCCGGAACCGATCCCGGGCAGCGAGTTCACGATTCCGTGCGACATGGTGATTCCTTGCACCAGCCAGGCGGCTGACAACAACGTGCTGGGCGAGTACGGCTCCAAGCTGAATCGACACCTCGGCGTCACCGATACGCGCGAGATCCTCCCGGGGGGATCGGTCTCATCCTGGCGCACCCCGCCGTTGAACGGCACCACCCCGACAGGGCCGGATGGGAAGCCGTACAACGCTCTCAAGTTCGACTTGAACCGTGGGTTGGTCGTGACCAACCCCGACACGTTCCAGACCAACGTGGATGGCATCTTTGCCTGCGGTGACTTCGTGACCGGCCCGGCCACGATCATCGAGGCGGCGGGTCGCGGCCGGTCGACGGCGCGAGCCGTCGACCGCTGGCTGGCCGGCGTGCGTGGCGACGAGCTTGAGGAGTTGCCCGTCATCAACCGCGCCACCGTCACCCAGGCGCTCGAGCACGACATGCCATGGGCTTACGACGCCATCGAGCGCCAGCACATCC
>DASQFY010000135.1:0-4915 GCA_035632895.1 Candidatus Dormiibacterota bacterium | reverse complement strand
TGCGGAAGGGTGGCGGCCTCCTCGAAGCTCATGCCGGTCGGCATTGGCTCGAATGCATTCTCCGGCGCGCACACGTACTCGGCGAACGCGCCCAGGCCGTAGGCGGATAGGTCCGCGAAGACCTCGTCACCCGGCTTGAATCGGGTCACGCTCGCCGCAACCGACTCCACGACGCCGGCGACGTCGAGGCCGACACCATGGTTTTTCGGCGCGCGCAGCCCCATGAAGAGACGAGCGAAGCCCGGCTTCGGCGTCAGACCATCGAGATCGGCCCGGTTGACGGACGCAGCTCGGACGCGGACCAACAGCTGATCGTCCGACGGGACGGGAACATCGACGTCCCTGAGCTCCACGACATCGGGCGAGCCATATCGATCGCGACGAGCCGCCTTCATGTCCTACCTCATGGATCATCACCGGACCATCGAAGGTCCGATGACACAGTATCTACGTCGTTCGCGAGGAGCCGGATTTTGGCGCCTTGGGTCGGGGTAGGGTAATTCGCATCGCACGGCGCTAGGCTGCCGTCATGACGGCCTTTCGGCGCGGCCGCGGGAGGCCGCCACACCCTGACGTCCTCACACCGGCGGAGTGGCACGTGCTAGACCTGGTGCGCCATGGCATGACGCGCCGCGAGATCGCGAGACGCCGCGACTCGAGCCTGAACGCCGTCAAGTACCACCTCGCCAATATCGCCGGCAAGCTCGGCGTACCCGGGACCCGGGCACTGCGGCACTGGCCCGGCTACCCCGCCGCGAGCCCGCTCTCCACCCGAAAGGAAGGACCAATGTCAGCCGCCCCGACCGCACTCCAGCTCGGCCCCATCGGCCAGGTCTCGCTTTCGATTCGCGACGTCGGCCGAGCCGAGCGGTTCTACCGCGACACGCTCGGCCTGCCGCACCTCTTCACCTTCGGCGACCTCGTCTTCTTCGATGCTTCCGGCGTGCGGGTCTACCTGCATCGCAAAGACGCCGACGAGTGGCGGCCGGGCTCGATCCTCTACTTCCTGGTGGAGGACATCGCCGTCGCGCACCAGGCGCTCCTGGACCGAGGCGTGAGCGTCGCCGGCGCCCCGCACCTCATCTATACCGATGATGCGACCGGCGTCGAGGAATGGATGGCCTTCTTCGACGACGGCGAAGGCAACACCCTGGCGCTCATGAGCCGCGTCAGCCCGTCGAGCTGAGCGCCTCGGACGGCTCCGCGGCCATCGCCTGCCGCAACGTTGGAGCGATCAGGGTCCGCAGTCGATCCAGCCGCAGATCCCCCCGAGCCGTGGCGGCGGGGCCGGGGCTGGGCCCTGGTCGTATCCACGCAGGTACGTGCGGAAGAGCGGCAGCAGGTCGGCCGCGTTCCAGGCCTCCAGGTGGTCGAGCAGCTGCCGAGTGGTGATGACCCCGTATCGGTTCTCGTCCACGAACGCACGCAGCGCGGCGAAGAAGTCCTCATCCCCCATGCGGGCGCGCACCGCGTTCAGGAACTCGGTCGACTTGTAGAAGATGGCGTGGAAGTAGCCGTCGCAGCTCTGCCAGTCGCCGCCGGCGATCGGCTCGGCATCCCAGGCGAAGACCGGACTGTCGACGTCTCGCGTCGAACACTGGTTCTCCCCGATCCCCATCAGCCAGCGCGCGCTGAAGTCGGCGAAGCCCTCGTCCAGCCATGGCTCGTTCATCTGGTCGTTGCCGAGCTGGGCGTAGAACCACTGGTGCGCGACCTCGTGGTAGATGACGTACGTATCGGTCACCTTGCCTCGCGTCATGTGGATCGAGCGCGGGTATTCCATGCTGAACCCGTCGCTGGCGCCAACCTCGGCCAGCACCAGGTCCGGCCACGGATACTGCCCGTAGGCCTGGTTGAGACCGATGAGGGCCACCTGCGCCTTGTCGGCGATGACGCTGCCCGGGACGGTCTGCGAGTACACGCGCATGGTCGTCGGCCCGATCGTTCGGGTGGTGAGGCGGAAATCGGGATTCACCACGAACGAGAAGTCGCGCACGTTCTCCACCTCGCAGGTCCAGGCTGTGCCCGTCGTCTCGGGCGCGGCAACAAGTCCGGCGCAGGCCACAGCGTCCCGCGCCAGCGGGGTGGTGGTGGTCAGGTCGAGCCGGATTCGCTCGGCGTTGTAGCTCACCTGCGGGTCCCCGACGCCGTAGCTGTCGTGCACGCGCGACAGGATTGGAAACCACTCGCCGAAGCTGAGCACGCCGTTGTGCCGGCTCAGGCGGGCGGTGAACGCGCCGCCGCTGACGCCGACGGTCAGGCGAAACGGGATGCGGATCAGCACCGTTTCGTTCGGCGCCAGGCTGCCGCCCAGCGGCACGCGCAGGTTCGTGCCGGTGGTCCAGGTCGTGCGCACCGGATTCCCGTCGGCGGTGATTTCCTGATCCAGCGTCAGGTATCCCAGCGCGCGCGGGATGACTGACAGGTTGATGTGACCGATGGGGTGAGCGGCACGATTCGTGAGCGTCAGCTCCTGGATGGCGTCCAACCACCCGGCGGCAACGTCCAGCGTGGCCGTGATCGCGTAGCTTTGCGTCACCCGCGTGGTTGTCGCGCCGCTGGGGGTTGGTGGTGCCCAGGTGGTTCCCGCTGGGACGCCCAGTGCCAGCGTCGTGACCAGCGTCAGCAGGTACCGAGCAACCATCGGTCCATCTTGCACCAGCCCTCGGGCGGGCGCATTTTCGTCAGCGGGCGGTCAGCCCGGCGTCTCCACCCCGCGCTCGATGAGCGTCACGCTGGGCCAGTCGTCGGCACGTCGCCCAAACTCTGCGCCGGGCGCGGCCGGCGGCTCCGTGCCGGGCACGTCGTCGTGTCTGGGTGGTCGTAGCATCGGGCCGAACAGCGGGGCCGGGCGTGAGTCGTCGATCCGAACGCCTCGAAGCTCAAGGATGAAGCTTCGCTCCGTGACAGTCCGGTTCAGCCAGGACATGCTGGCGAGGTGCTCGTTGCGTGCGGTGCCGGCGGCCCAGATGCTCGCCTTCGCGCCGGTGGCGGCGACGGTGCGCATGAGCCGCCCGAGGGCGTTGTCGCTTGATTCGCCGAGATCGACGACGACCACGACCCGCTCGCCGGTATCGGTCTCCAGGACCAGGCTGTCCGTGGGCGGGGTCGCGCCTTCGGCGAGCGGCCGGAGCTGGAGGCCGGTCGCCATCACCAGCGGCTCGGGATTCCGACCGAGCCACGCGAGCAGCTCCCCCTCGCCCGCCGGCCAGAGCTGGTGCGGCTCGACGTAGCGCAGCTCCCCGAACCTGCCTGCCTCGGCTGGCGCGGGCGACGCAGCGGGCACCGATTCGGAATCGAGCGCGGCGTCGGGCGAATCTGGCGCGAGGCCGGGATGACGCTGCAGTGGGTTCGAGGGCCCGGACACGGGATGCAGGGCGGACCCACCACCCAACAGGTCGCTCCGTCTACTGTCCATCGGCCCATCTTGCCCGCACGGCAGGCCGGTGCAGATCCCCCGGCCGTTCCCAGCACGCCGTACGTTTGGCGGACCAAATGCCATTCCGGGGCGAGCGCGCTAGTATCAGGCGGGGTGATTATGCGTTTCGTTCGCCGCGCAGGGCGGCGCTGGCGTATCGCGGTCGTGGTGCTGGCCGTCGCCGTGGCGATGGGCGGCACCGCGATTTGGACGAACGCGCTCGGCGCCGGCGACCGCTTTGATCGGCTGCTGGCCCGGATCGAGGGATTTATCGATCCACCACCCAACCGCGCGACGATCCCGACGGTGGTGGTCACCCAGCAGCCGTCGCCTCCGGCGCCGGTGCCGTACGACGAGCCGGCCGCCGACATCCGCGAGATCCCGCGCATCACGCCGACCCCCTCGCCACGTCCGCGCGTCCCGGTCGACATCACGATCTTGGGCGACCTGGCCGACCATGAGGCGGTCTTCGCCTCCCAGATCACGAACGAGATGTGCGCGGTGGCTGGCACCCAGATGGCGCTTGCCGTCATGGGCCTGGCCGACAACTCGGAAGCCTTCCAGAACGAGATCGGCGGGCGGATCGGCGAATGGGAGAGCTGGGAGGACAGCCACAACGGCGATTGGGGGCCGGCCGCCATCGCCCTGGCGCTGGCCGCCTATGGCGCGCCCGGCTATGAGATCCGAGCCTACGACGCCCGGGCCGATGCGCTGCGCGATGCCGCCATCGCGCTCAGCCAGACCGGCAAGCCGGTGGTGCTGCTTCCGTGGTGGGGCGCTCATACCTGGGTGATGACCGGCTATCGGGCCGATGCGGATCCGACCTACTTCGCCGACGCCACCGTCACCGGGACCTACATCCTCGACCCGTGGTACCCGCGCGTGTCCAGCATCTGGGGGCCATCCGACCCGCCGGGAACCTTCCAGGACGGCGCCGAGATGGAGCGGAACTTCATCGGTTGGTCGCGACCCGAGGGCGCGTACCCAGATCGAGATGGCAAGTACGTCGTCGTGCTGCCGACCACGCCGGTATGACGGCGCCGCGCTGGCGCGCTACTTCTTGACGAGCCCCGCGCGCTTGGTCTGAAACTCGACGATGTCGATCACGCCTTCGGCGAGCAGCAGCTCCAGGGCGGTGAGCAGGATCGTGTTGCGCGACGTGAGCAGCTCGAGGGCAGGCTCGGGCTGCGACGGCGGCGCCGGTGCGGTCGGGGCCGGTGGGGTTGTGGTCGCCGCAGGGGCCGACACGTCGGACAAGGTCGGCACATCGGCGGTCAACTTCTCCTGACCGCCGCGGACCTCCCGTACGACCACGCTGTTGATGATGACAACCGGCAATGGCCACGCCGGCGCATCGTCATCGAACAGGACTTCGACGTCGGTGAGCGGCACGAAGCGGCGACCACTGCGGAAGATGTGCTCACCGACTTCGGCGCCGGGACGGATGTGCGCCTGGCCCCCGATCGCCACATCCCCGATTCGGACGTCGACGTGCAC
>DASQFY010000134.1:0-3099 GCA_035632895.1 Candidatus Dormiibacterota bacterium | reverse complement strand
GTCATGCGCCCGGGCGCCCCATCGATGCACGTGGAGGCGAACTTCCGGGTCGAGGGCGGCGAGATCGTGGCGCTCTTCCTCCAACCGCTCTGAGCGCGGGCTGGCGCTCGGCGGTCGGGACGCGCCCCTACGGAAAGAGGTCCTGCTCCCGCGGCATCACGAGCGCGGCGGCGCCCGAATCTTCGGCCGCCGGCACCACGTATCGGTAGCCGCGCACCAGCACGACCGGCACCTGCGCGACCTTTCCGCCGGCCAGGTCTGCGGCCGATGCGAGCTCGTCGGCGACCGCGATCACCGTGGATTGCATCGTGCGGCCCTGGGCGTCAGGCGTGCCGCGAAGGTCAGCCAGCACCTCGATCCCGGCCGCCCCGATCGCCACGTTCACGATCCCGCTGCGCCACGGGCGGCCGAAGGAGTCGGAGATGATGACCACCGGTCGCGCGCCGGCGAGCTCACCAAGCCGTGATCGGAGTGCACGCGCGGATTGGTCCGGGTCCTCCGGCAGCAGGGTCGCCGCTTCCGTGCCTCCCACGTTCGACAGATCCACCCCGGCGTTGGCGCACACCAGGCCGTGCCGGGTGCGCGAGATGATCAGGCCGCCTGGAGCCATGCGCACGATCTCGGCGCTCTCCTGGAGCACCAGCTCCACCTGGCGTGCGTCCTTCCCCCATTTCGCGGCCCACTCGCGTGCCTCGTCGCGCGGGGTGACCGACGCCAGCTGCACCACTCGCCCCTCGGCCTTGCTGACGACCTTCTGCGTGACGACCAGGACGTCCTCGTCGGCAAGACCGATGCCGCCGGCGCCGAGCGCCGCCGTGATCAGCGCCGCCAGGTCGTCGCCGGGCCGTACCTCGGGGATCCCCTCGAGCGGGATGAGCGAGATCACGCCGCGTCGCCCAGCTCCAGCCAACGGGCAAGATCCTCGGGCGTGTCCAGGTCGAAGGCGAGCCCTGGTCGCTCGACGATGGCGATCGGCAGGCCCGTGACCTCGGCGGCAGACCGATGTGCGGCGAACGAGCCCGGACCGAACTGGAAGCCGATGGCGCCCGGCGGTCGCAGCGCCAGCCCATTGGTGCCGGCCCCTGCGCGATCGGGTGCAATCGTCACGCCTGTCGGGACAGGCACGGCCGAGATCAGGGCTGCGACATCGGCCGCAGTCAGGTTCGGCAGGTCGCCGTGCAGGATGGCCAGGGTCTCGATCCCGTCCGCTAATGCCTCGCCTCGAGCCTGGTCGAGCCCCTGATTGAGGCCCATCCCGCGCTGGACGACCAGGCGCGCACCGGCGGCGGCGATGATCGGCTCCAGGGATGCCGCCGGCGTGATCACCACCACGTCCGCGCACGCCTCGTGGGCGACCGACAGAACGTGGGCGAGCAGCTTTCGCGCGAGCTCGACACGTTCCGCAGCATCCAGGACCGGCTCCAGCCGCGTCTTCGCCGCCTCCAGGCCCCGGTGCGGCACGATGAGTCGGGTGGTCACCGGCGGAGCATACCGCCGATCCGGCGGGCGCCTAGGCGAGCGCCACGATGGCGCGGGCCAGCTCGGCGCGGTCGGCACGGCTGCGCATCACCGTGGGCAGGACGCTGACCTCCATCCCGAGCACCTCGATCTCGGGCGCGAGGGCCGCGTCCGCGGTGTCGACCACGAATCGATCGAGCAGCCCCTGGTACAGCCGCGCGACACCGACGGCGCTTGACTCGTGGCCGAGCGAGCCGAGCATCCTGTCGGCGGGGCCGCGCAGCGCCTGTCCGGCCACGATCCCGCTGACCCCGATCCGCCGAGCCGGCGATTCGACGACCGCCTCGCGCATGCCCGGGATGGCGAGCGTCGGACCCAGGCTGACCAGCGGGTTGGACGGCCCGATCACCACCAGCTCGGCCATGGCCAACGCCTCCAGCGCGGCCGGGCTCGGGCGGGCGGCGTCGACACCCTCGAACCGCAGCGACCGGACATCGTCGGCCTGTCCTCGCCGCACGAAGTAGTCCTGGAAGTCGATCCAGCCCGCATCGGTCTGCACCAGGGTGCGCAGCCGATCATCGGTCGCGGGAACAAGGTGGCTGGGTACGCCCAGGGCTGACGCCATGATGGCGGTGGCATCGGTCAGGGAAGCCCCATCCCGCATGAGCCCGTGGCGACGCGCATGGGTTGCGAGGTCGGCGTCGCCGATCTGGAACCAGGTCTCGCCCCCGTAACGCCCGAGCATGGCGAGCGCCGCGAAGGTGTCGTCCGCCACACCCCAGCCCCGCTCGATATCGACCACGCCCGCGAGGGTGTAGAGGATGGTGTCGATGTCCGGGCAGACGAGCAGTCCGTGCCACTCGGTGTCGTCGCCGACATTGATGATGACCGTCAGATCGCCTGGCGGCAGGACCTGCTGGAAGCCATCGGCCAGCTTCGCGCCCCCGGTGCCGCCGGCCAGCTGGACGACCTTCATCTCACTCGTCGTGTCGAACGACCTTGTTCACCCGAAGCCGGACGGTGACCCGCTGCTGACCATCGAATTTGTGCGGGTCGTCGCCGTAGCGCACGGCGAGCGCCTGGATATCGGCCAGGGCACGCTCCCGGTCGTCGTCGAGCTCCACAGTGCCCCGCAACGCAACCCAGGTGAGCCCCTCTTCGAAGCAGAGGCTGACCCGCGGGTCACGGCGCAGGTAGCGCTCCTTGGCGCGCCCGACCTTGGTGTTCATTAGGATCGCGTCGGGGCGTTCCGGGTCCAGGTCGAACCACATCACCGATTGGCTGGGCGCACCCTCATCGGTCAGCACCGCCAGGACGGGATAGCGCAGCTCCGCGGTGAGCCAGGCGCGCAGCTCGTCCGACAGCAGGCGCTCGATCGTCAGGGCAGGGTCGGTCACGTCTCGGATGCTAGACCGATGCGCCCGTGGGCGCTTGTAGACTCGCACGATGAAGATCGGCTTCAAGACGTCCCAGGTGAACGTGGACTGGCCAACCCTGCTGGGAACCTGGGAGCTGGCCGACACCATGGAGGTCTTCGACTCGGGCTGGATCTTCGATCATTTCGTGGCGCTGGGCGACGACGGCGGCGGCAGCCACGAGGGGATGGTGCTGGCCGGCGCGCTGGCCATGGTCACGCGCCGG
>DASQFY010000133.1:0-3943 GCA_035632895.1 Candidatus Dormiibacterota bacterium | reverse complement strand
CTCGGCCAGCTGTTCGACCGCCTCCAGGAGCATGCCGGGCGGTACGAGGACGTGTCGCGAGAGGCACGACGCGGCCTGCTCGCTCGCGAGCTGGGGTCACGGCGGCCGCTGGCCACGACGCCGCCACCGCTGGAGGGCGATGCCACCCGGACCTACGGCACGTTCGTGGCCATGCGCGAAGCCGTCGACCGTTACGGGCCCGACGTGATCGAGTCGTACATCGTGTCTATGTGCCGCGGCGCCGACGACGTCTTCGCCGCCGTTGTCCTGGCGCGCGAGGCCGGGCTGGTCGACATCCACGCCGGCGTGGCGCGGATCGGCTTCGTCCCGCTGCTGGAGACGATCGATCAGATTCGCGAGGCCGACGCCATCCTCGCCCAGATGCTTGAGGAGCCCGCCTACCGGCGCATCGTCGCGCTGCGCGGTGACGTGCAGGAGGTCATGCTCGGCTACTCGGATTCCAACAAGGCGGCCGGCGTGACCACGAGCCAATGGGAGATCCACCGCTGCCAGCGCCACCTTCGCGACGTCGCCAAGCGCCACGGCGTCCGGCTTCGCCTCTTCCACGGGCGAGGAGGCACCATCGGGCGTGGCGGCGGCCCCACGCACGCCGCCATCCTCGCCCAGCCGTGGGGCACGCTCCACGGCGAGATCAAGCTGACCGAGCAGGGCGAGGTGATCTCGGACAAGTACCTCCTGCCCGGCCTGGCCCAGGAGAACGTCGAGCTCGCCCTGGCGGCCGTCGTCGAGGCGACCATCCTGCACAAGCGCCCCCGCTCCTCTGACGAGGAGGTCGTGCGCTGGTCGGCCGCCATGGAGACCGTCTCCGCCGCCGCGTACCGCTCGTATCGCGCACTCGTCGACGACGCCGACCTGCCCGCGTACTATCTCGCCTCCACGCCGGTGGAGCTCCTCGCCGACCTGCATTTCGGGTCGCGCCCCTTCCGGCGGCCGGACTCCGGGGCCGGCCTGGACGGCCTTCGCGCCATTCCGTGGGTCTTCGGGTGGACGCAGTCCCGGCAGATCGTCCCTGGCTGGTACGGGCTCGGCACGGGGCTGGCCGCCGCCCGCGAGGCGGGACTGACCGAGCAGTTGCGGGAGATGCACGCCAAGTGGCGTTTCTTCGGCAACTTCCTGTCCAACGTCGCCATGACGCTGGCCAAGACGGACATGGATCTCGCCGGCCACTACGTGCGCAGCCTGGTTCCGGCCGAGCTGCACCGTCTCTACCAGACCATCCGCCGCGAGTACGAGCTCTGCGTCGCCGAAGTGCTGCGGATCACCGGCGGCGAGGAGCTGCTGGCCGCCAGCCCGGTCCTGCGGCAGACATTGGCGGTCCGCGACGCCCACCTCGCGCCGCTTCACTACCTGCAGGTCGCCCTTGCCGAGCGGCTGCGGGCGAGCCGTAGCGCCGGCCACGAACCCGACCCCGGGCTCAGCCGGGCGCTGTTGCTGACCGCCAACGGGATCGCAGCCGGAATGCGCAACACGGGGTGACCGCCCGGGCCGGCCTGACGTCTTCGGATCTGGTACTTTGAATCCAAGAAGCACATGACGGCCGGGACAACAGGTCCGAGCATCGACGAGCTGGTGACCGACCAGCCGACGGGCTCGCTCGTCATTCCCCGGCTGCGAGCCGGGACAAGCATGGCCCAGCTCGCGTACGAGGCGCTTCGCAACGCCATCCTGGCCATGGACATCCACCACCCCGACGCCAACCTGCGGCTCGACGAGAAGGAGCTGGCGGCGGATCTGGGCGTAAGCCGGACCCCCGTGCGCCATGCGGTGGTGCGGCTCGAGCACGAGGGCATGGTGCGGATCGTCCCACGCCGTGGCGTCTACATCGTCCGCAAGAGCAAGCGGGAGATCATCGAGATGATCACCATCTGGGCGGCGCTCGAGGGCATGGCCGCCCGCCTCTCGTGCGAGCGGGCGACCGACGAGGAAATCGCCGGCCTACGAACGCTGTTCGCCACCTTCGAGGACGGCGAGCTGCGCCTGCGCCTGAACGAGTACTCGGCGGCCAACCTGCGCTTCCACCAGCGCATCATCGAGTTCGGCCATTCGCCGCTGCTCGTGAACATGGCCAACAGCCTGCTCGTGCACGTGCGCGCGATCCGAGGCAGCACCATCGGCGACGACGATCGCGCCGAGCGCTCGATCGTCGACCACATTCACATCATCGAGGCGCTGGAAGCCCGCGACGCCGAGCTGTCCGAGCGCCTCGTCCGGGATCACGCGCTCGACCTCGCGGACCACGTAAGAAGTACGGTTGAGCTCTTGGAGCCGAGGAGTGAAAAACTCGGCGCGGGGGACACTATTCGCACCCACCAGAACGACGAAAGAGGGCCGACGTGATGGCTGCGACCACCGAGAAACAGCGAGAGACGACTCCGGCCGCACGGGAGGTCGAGCCCGGGACGATCTCGGGCGGCCACCTGGTGGCGAAGGCACTGAAGGCAGAGGGCATCGACACCATCTTCACCCTCTGCGGCGGCCACATCATCGACATCTACGACGGTTGCATCGACGAAGGCATCAAGGTCGTCGACGTCCGTCACGAGCAGGTCGCGGCCCACGCCGCGGACGGATACGCGCGCGTCACCGGCCGGCCCGGCTGCGCCGTGGTCACCGCCGGCCCCGGGACGACCGACGCCCTCACCGGCGTCGCCAACGCCTTCCGCGCCGAGAGCCCGATGCTGCTGATCGGCGGCCAGGGCGCACTCAACCAGCACCGCATGGGCTCCCTGCAGGACCTGCCCCACGTCGACATCATGCGCCCGATCACGAAGTTTGCGTCGAGCGTCGTGACGACCGAGCGCGTGGCGGACATGTGCGCCATGGCCTTCCGCGAGGCGACGGCCGGCGCGCCGGGCCCGGCGTACCTGGAGATCGGGCGCGACATCCTCGACGCCAAGGTCCCGCTCGAGAGCGCGGTCATCCCGCAGCCGGGCCATTACCGCGCCAGCACAAAGAGCACCGGCGATCCGAACGACATCGATCGCCTGGCCGACATCCTCGTCAAGGCCGAGCGGCCGTGCGTGCTGCTGGGCAGCCAGGTCTGGACGGCGCGCGGGGCCGAGGCCGCGACCGACTTCGTCCGCCGCCTCAACATCCCCGCCTTCATGAACGGGGCGGCCCGCGGGACGCTCCCGCCGGGAGATCCGCATCACTTCCACCTCACCCGGCGCTACGCGTTCAAGAACGCCGACGTGATCCTCATCGTCGGGACGCCGTTCGACTTCCGCATGGGCTACGGCAAGCGCCTGAGCCAGGAGGCCACGGTGGTCCAAATCGACATGGACTACCGCACGGTGGGCAAGAACCGCGACGTGTCCCTCGGGCTCGTCGGCGACCCGGGCGCGATCCTGAGCGCCGTGGCCGAGGCCGCGGAGGGGCAGGGCGCCAAGGGCGCCGCCAGCGATCGGGAGTCCTGGCTCCAGACGCTGCGGGACGAGGAGCAGAAGGCCAAGGAGGAGCGCCTGCCGAGCCTGATGCGTGAGGACGCGCCGATCCACCCGCTGCGGCTCGCGCACGAGATCAACGAGTTCCTCACCGAGAACACGATGTACATCGGCGACGGCGGCGACGTCGTCACCTTCTCCGGCGGCGTCGTGCAGCCAAGGGGCCCGGGCCTGTGGATGGACCCGGGTCCGCTCGGCACCCTCGGGGTCGGCGTGCCCTTCGCCATGGCGGCGAAACTCGCGCGGCCTGACCGCGAGGTGGTCTGCCTGTTCGGCGATGGCGCCTTCAGCCTCACTGGCTGGGACTTCGAGACGATGGTTCGCTTCGACCTCCCGTTCATCGGCGTTGTGGGCAACAACTCGTACATGAACCAGATCCGCTACGGCCAGATCCAGAAATACGGTGAGGAGCGCGGCGACGTCGGCAACAAGCTCGGCGACGTGAAGTACGACCTGTTCGCCAAGATGCTCGGCGGCTA
>DASQFY010000132.1:0-4840 GCA_035632895.1 Candidatus Dormiibacterota bacterium | reverse complement strand
GGCGTATCGAGTCTCGTGGGCGTCACGATCGTGGTCGTGGTCGTCGCCGTGCTGGTTTCGGAGACCACCAGCAACACCGCAAGCGCGGCGATCATGGTTCCGATCGCCATCGCGATCGCGGCGTCGGCCGACCTGAACCCGACAATCCCCGCCCTCGCCGCGATCTTCGGGGCGAACTATGGCTTCATGCTGCCGGTCTCCACGCCACCAAACGCGATCGTCTACTCGTCGGGCATGTTGCCAATCACGCGCATGATCAAGGCGGGAGCGGTGTTCGACATCATCGGCATCGTCCTGTGCGTGATCGGGGTGATAACGATGGCGAACCTGGTCGGGCTCGCGTAGATCCAGAACCCCGCCTAGCGGGACCGGCCGCGCTCGCCATCGCGGCGGGCGCCGCCACCGTCCTGCCCGGCTTCCTGATCGGGGCGCTGGCGCTGCAGATCCGGGCCGACCTCGGCGTGAGCGTTGCCGCCGTGGCCGCAGGGGTCACGGTGTTCTTTGCCGCCGGCGCGCTGGGTGCAGGCCCGGGAGGGAGGCTGGCCGAGCGGGTGGGTGCGCTGCGGGCCATGCGCGGCTGCCTGTTGATAACGGCCGCGTCGCTCGTGGCCGCTGCGGCCCTGGCCCAGTCGCTGCTCGTGCTGCTCGTGCTGCTCGCGGTGGCCGGGGTCTCCAACGCGATAACCCAGCCCGCGATCAACCTGTTCATGGCCGACGAGGTGCCGCGCGAGCGCCAGGGCCTCGCCTTCGGCATCAAGCAGTCGGCCATCCCCTTGGCTGTGCTGGCCAGCGGCCTGGCCCTGCCCCTGGTGGCCCTGCCCTTCGGCTGGCGGCCGACGTTCGTTGGCTTCGCAGCGGTCGCGCTGATAATCGCGGCGGTTGTGGGGCGCAGCGCCCGCACGTTCTCGGCAGCCCAGCCGCGTCCGCGCGCGCCGCGCCCCACGCGCGCTCTCGTGGTTACCGCCGTCGGCGCCGCGCTGGGCAGCGCCGGGCCCAACTCGCTGGGCGCCTACCTGGTGGCCTCGGCGGTGGACGTGGGCATCGACGAGGGCGCCGCGGGCGTGCTGGCCGCGGTTGGCAGCGGGATCAGCCTGGTCACCCGAGTCGCCCTCGGCGAGCGGGCCGACCGCCGCCACGATTACGGCTTCGCCGCGGTCATTGCGCTGCTCGTGACCGGCTCCCTGGGCTTCGTGTTGCTGGCCAGCGACAGCGCCGGCCTCTTCGTCGCGGGAACGGTCGTCGCCTTTGCCATCGGGTGGGGCTGGCCCGGTCTCTTTAACCTGGCCGTGGTCGACCACAACCGAGATGCTCCCGCCGCGGCTACCGGTGTCACGCAGACGGGCATCTATCTGGGGGCGGCCGGCGGTCCCGCCCTGTTCGGCCTGGTCTCCACCGAGCTCGGGTACTCCGCGGCGTGGGTCATCTCCGGCGGGCTCTGCCTGCTAGCCGCCGTCGCCTTTGCCTACGCGCAGCGCCTGCGCGGGTAACCCCTGAACGGCAACGAGCCCGGATGCCGTAGTCCGGGCCCGTCGCAAGAGCCGAGGCATCGGTCCCGACGGCCTGACACCCGAGTTGCTCGAAGGAGCAAACCCGAGGATCAGCGGCCCGCAAACTGCGGATCGCGCTTCTCGAGGAACGCGCGCGCCCCCTCGGCGAAGTCCTCGCTGGCGGCCAGGGTCTCCTGCGCGGCCACCTCCTGCTCGAGGGTGAGCGACAGGGCCGGCTTGGCCGCGGCGTCGAGCACGCGCTTGGCCAGCCCGACCGCACGCGGAGCGCAGGCCAGCAACTCGTCCGCGAGCCCTTCGGTGGCCTCCTCGAGCCGGTCGCCTGGCGCGATGCGGTTCGCGAAGCCGATGCGGTGAGCCTCGCGGCCGTCGATCACCTTGCCGGTCATGATCAGCTCCTTGGCGTTGCCCAGACCCACCACGGCGGGCAGGCGCGAGCACCCACCCACGTCGGGCAGCAGCCCGATTCGCACCTCCATGATCCCCGCCACCGCGTCCTCGGCCATCGTGCGGAAATCGCAGGCCAGCGCGAGCTCGAACGCGCCGCCCAGGGCGGCGCCATGGATCTGGCAGATCGTCGGCTTGGGCATCTCCTCGAGCAGGTTCCAGACCGCGAGGATGGGACGCCGGAAGCGGCGCAGGTCCCCCGGGTTCTCCGATAGCGCGCGCAGGTCGTTGAGGTCCATGCCCGACGAGAACATCGACCCCTCGCCGCGCAGCACGACCACGCGCACGGAAGCGTCAGCGGCAGCGTTTTCCACCGCCCCGCCCAACTCGGCGATCAGCTCGGCGTTCATGGCGTTGCGCTTGTCGGCCCGATCGAGCACGAGGTGGCGCACGGCGCCCCGGTCTTCTGTGCGAAGCAGTCCCATGTGAGGTCCGAGCCTACTGCCGCACGATTTCGCCCAGCGCGACCCAGCGCAGAGGAGCGCCGCGCAGCGGCGAGAAGCCCTTGCCCATGCAGGGACCGGACCCACGCAAGCCTGTGCGGCGCGAGATCGTCGCGGCGTTGATCGGAGCCGAGGTCGGCGCCGGAGTCGGCCTGCTGGCGGTGGGCGACACCCTGCTCGCGCCCCTGGGCATGGCGGTGTTCGGCGCGGCCGCGGGCGCCGGGGTGGCGAGCCTGCGCGGCCTGCTCATCCGGCGCTGGCTGCGCGAACAGCTGCGCGCCGCCCGCTGATACGGTCGCCGCGCCATGACGAGCCTCGAGGAGGCGCTCGAGCGCGCCCGCTCCGGCGGGCCCGCGCGCCATCACGCGAAGTCGAAGGACCAGGGCAAGCTGCCCGTGCGCGAGCGGGTCGAGCGGCTGGTGGACCCGGGCAGCTTCGTCGAGGACGCCGCGCTGGCCAACTGGGAGCAGGACGGGCTCGGGGCCGACGGCGTGGTCACGGGAATGGCCGCGGTGGGCGGGCGTCCCGTGGCGCTGATGGCCAACGATCCCACGGTCAAGGCCGGCTCATGGGGCGCCAAGACGGTCGAGAAGATCATCCGCGTCCAGGAAGCGGCGCTGGAGCACCTGGTGCCGATGGTCTACCTCGTGGACTCCGCCGGCGCGCGCATCACCGACCAGGTGCAGATGTTCCCCGGCCGCCGCGGCGCCGGGCGCATCTTCCACACCGAGGTGAAGCTGTCCGGCGTGGTGCCTCAGCTTTGCGTGTTGTTCGGCCCGAGTGCCGCGGGCGGCGCCTACATCCCGGCTTTCTGCGACGTCGTGATCATGCGCGAGGGAAACTCGTCGATGTACCTCGGCTCGCCGCGCATGGCCGAGATGGTCATCGGCGAGAAGGTGAGCCTGGAGGAGATGGGCGGCGCCCGCATGCACACCGGAGTGTCGGGCTGCGGACATTTTCTCGTGGCCTCTGACGAGGAGGGGCTCGACCTCGCCAAGCGCTACCTCTCCTACTTTCCCTCACACTGGCGCGGCAAGCCCCCGAGCGCGGCGCCGGCCGAGCCCGCCGCCGAGCTCCCGCAGATCCCGGCGGACGAGAACAAGCCTTTCGACATGCGCGAGCTGATCGACGCCCTGATCGACTCCGACTCGTTCCTCGAGGTGCACAAACGCTGGGCCAAGGAGCTGATTGTGGGCTACGCACGACTCGACGGGCGCGCGATCGGAATCGTCGCCAACCAGCCCAAGCAGCGCGGCGGAGTGCTGTTCGTCGACTCCTCCGACAAGGCGGCGCGCTTCATCTGGACCTGCAACGCGTTCGGCGTGCCGCTGCTCTTCCTGGCCGACGTCCCGGGATTCATGATCGGCACGCAGGTCGAGCGCCAGGGCATCATTCGCGCGGGGGCGAAGATGATCTCGGCGGTGTCGGAGGCCACCGTGCCGAAGATCTCCGTGATCGTGCGCAAGGCCTACGGCGCCGGTCTCTACGCAATGGCCGGACCTGCTTTCGATCCGGACGCGTGCCTGGCACTACCGGGGGCGAAGATCGCCGTGATGGGCCCGCAGGCGGCCATCAACGCCGTCTTCTACAACCAGCTGCAGGCCATCGAGGACCCCGACGAGCGCGAGCGGCGCACCGACGAGCTGCGCGCCGAGTACAAGGAGGAGATCGACATCCTCCACCTCGCCTCCGAGCTGGTGGTCGACGCGGTTGTACAGCCCACCGAGCTGCGCGGCGAGCTGGCCCGGCGCTACGCCGTCTACGCCTCGCGCGAGCGCTCGTGGCCGCCCAAGCGCAACGCCGTCACGCCGGTCTGACTGGACAAAGGTACGTTTGCGCGCCGCCGGGAGCGCACCTACTGTCATTCAGGGATGCGATTGCGCCGCGCGATGAGAATGGCCGGAGGGGCACTGCTGATCGCCGTCGTCGGCGTCGGCGTCCCCGGGGTCGCTGTTGCGCAGGCGCAGACGACCTTCGGAGCGGACTTGAGCCGGCCCGCGAACGCACCATTCGGTTGCGACTCCCATCCGGTGGGCACGTTCCGCGTGTTCAACCCCGACCCGAACAGCTGCACGTGGAGCAGCAGCGGCAGCCTGACCATCCCGCCGACGGAATCACCGATCGTGCCCGGGGACGGCACAGTCACGACCGTGCGCGTGAAGACCGGCCCCACCGGTGGCGGCCTGCAGGGAACCGGTCCGATGCAGGTTGTGGTGCTGAGGAGCCTCGGCAGCGGCGGCGGCGGGGCCCAATGCTGCCTCATCCCCGTGGCCAGCCAGGTGTTCACCCCGGCCGAGAACGCCATCACCGCCGTCACCGTGAACCTGCCCGTCGAGAACAACAACACCGGAGGCATCAACACCCTTGACTCGCTCGGGCTCTCCGTCGTCGCCCCTGGCGTTCGCATCCCCGCCTATTACGACGGTGGCGGCGACCTGACCAGCA
>DASQFY010000131.1:0-3172 GCA_035632895.1 Candidatus Dormiibacterota bacterium | reverse complement strand
CGGATCGAGCGGCTGCGCGCTGCTGCGGCCGAACGGGCCGAGGAGCTCCGCCGCGGCTCCGAGTTCGACATCGTCGCCACCGGCGACTGGGAGAAGTCGGAGATCGAACGCGCCAAGGCAGAGGCCGAGCGACGGGTGGCCGGCCACCGAGCCGAGCTCGACCGTCAGCTGGCCGAACACCGCTCCGCGAGTGAGCGCGAGATCGAGGCGACCCGACGTCGCCTGGCCGACTACGAGCGAGAGCTGACGGCATTCTTCACCCAGCTCTCCGAGATTCACGACCCGGCGGAGTTCGTCGCGGCCGCCAAGCGGATGCCACGTGGTCCCGAGCTGCCGGCGACTGTCCGGGCGGTGCGGTCGTCAGCCGATGCCACCGAGCCGGTGGGTGAGGCCGACGAGTCCGGCGCCGGCGTTGCCAGCCAGGCCGACACCGAGGTCCCCGCTCCAGAGGCCGCTGCTCCTGAGGCCGCTGCTCCCGACGCGGCGCCAAGCGATGAGACCAGCGCGGAGGGCGCCGGCGAGCCGCCTGCCGAGCAGAATGGCAAGCCCGAGGCCACCGCCCCTGAGGCGACCAACGAGGCTGAGCCCACGGCCAGCGCCGAGCCGGTCGACGCACGCCTCGCCAAGCGTCTCGCCGAGCTGGACCGGCGCCTCTCGAACGGCGAATCCAGCAAGCCCGCTCCAGGCACGGAGACGGAGCCGGAGCCAAAGGCCGAGACCGAGTCGCCGAGCGCCGCGGCAAAGGAATCGACGGAGTCGGCGGACAAGCCGGAAACCGAGTCGACCGCCGCGCCGGAGAGTGCGCCCGGAGAGAGCGGAGAGTCGAACGGCGAGGTGTCGACCCCGATCATGGTCAAGGGCCTCGGCAGCTTCGGCGCCATCACCTCCTTCAAGCAGGCACTCGAACGCGCGGACGGCGTCCAGGGCGTGACCCTGTCGCTCGGCCCGGGTGGAGAGTTCGTCTATCGCGCCAACCACGCACCCGGGTTCGACCTGGTCGCCGCAATCCGCGGCATCGAGGGCCAGGCCGTGACCATCGACGAGGCCGACGGGTCGCTGATGGTGACCATCCAGCGGGGACGCTGACCCAACCCAGCGCCCGGCCGCCCCGCGATCGCGCCGTGCTAGACTCCCTTCGACGGCGCTGACCGTGAGGAGTACCCCTCCATCGGCCGCAAGAGACGGTGGGTCGCAGGCTGGAAGCCCACCCCGGCGCGCGAGGGAGAAGGTCGCACGCGAGCCGTCCGGGTCCGCCCGATAACGCGGAGCTGAGGCGTCTCTCCCCGGCCGATCGGGCCGCAGGCTGGGACGCGAACGAAGGTGGTACCACGACCCGTTCGTCCTTCGACGAGCGGGTCTTTTGTTGGACCGATGAGGAGGCGGGCCGATGACGACGACGCCAGCCCGACGCGAGCTCGCGCCGCGCTACGACGCCGCTGCCGTCGAGCCCGGCATCTATGAGCGCTGGCTGGCGAGCGGCGCATTCACCCCCGCGCCGGAGCTACCGCCCGGCGCCGATCGGTTCGTGATCATCCAGCCACCGCCCAACGTCACCGGCTCCCTGCACGTTGGCCATGCGCTGACCGCGACCATCGAGGACACCCTGGTCCGGTATCACCGCATGCGCGGCGACGACACGCTGTGGTTGCCCGGCGTCGACCACGCCAGCATTGCCGCCCAGTTCGTCCTCGACAAGATCCTCGCTGACGAGGGCGAGAGCCGGGCGTCGCTCGGCCGGGAGCGCTACCTGGAGCGGATGTGGCGCTTCATGGACGAGACACGATCGGTGATCGGTGATCAGCACCGTCGTCTGGGGGCGAGCCTGGACTGGACCCGGGAGCGGTTCACGATGGACGAGATGAGCGCCCGCGCGGTGCGCGTCGCCTTCAAGCGGCTGCACGAGGCCGGCCTCGCCTATCGTGGCGAGGCGCTCGTCAACTGGTGCCCGCGCTGCCGGACGACCATCTCCGACCTGGAGAACGTGCATCGCGAGGAGATTGGCACCCTCTGGACAGTGCGCTACCACCTGGCCCGAGCGGATGGCACGCCTGACCCCGACGCCTGGATCAGCGTAGCCACCACCAGGCCGGAGACGATCCTGGGTGACACGGCGGTCGCGGTGCATCCGGACGACGACCGCTACCGCGACCTGGTCGGGCGAGAGGCGATCCTGCCTTTCCTCGGCCGTCGCCTGCCGATCGTCGCCGACGCCGCCGTGGAGCGCGAGTTCGGCACCGGCGCGGTGAAGATCACGCCGGCACACGACTTCGACGACTACGCCCTCGCCAAGCGTCACGGGCTGCCGATGGTGACCGTCCTCGACGAGGATGCCCGGATGAACGCGGAAACGGGCGAGTTCGCAGGCCTCGACCGCGAGGCCGCGCGGGCGGCGGTCGTGGAGCGGCTGCGGCAGCAGGGCGACCTGGAGGCGGAGCGCCCGCACCGTATGGCGGTCGGCCACTGCGATCGGTGCGGCACGGTCGTCGAGCCGCGCCTCTCGGTGCAGTGGTTCATCCGTACCCGGCCGCTCGCCGATCGCGCGCTGGCATCGGTCCGGGAAGGACGCACCCGGATCATGCCCGAGCACTTCGAGAAGGTGTACGCCCATTGGATGGAGAACATCCACGACTGGGCGGTCGGCCGCCAGCTGTGGTGGGGGCACCGCATCCCGGCCTGGTACTGCCCGGACGGGCACATCACGGTGTCGGACGTCAAGGACGGGCCCGATGCCTGTGCCGCCTGTGGGCGTGCGGCGTCCGAGCTAACCCAGGAGACAGACATCTTCGACACCTGGTTCAGCAGCGGGCTCTGGCCGTTCAGCACGCTCGGCTGGCCGGACGACACGCCGGACTATCGCCGCTTCTACCCGACCTCGGTGATGGAGACCGGCTACGACATCATCTTCTTCTGGGTGGCGCGCATGATGATGCTCGGGCTGTTCTGCACCGATGTCGAGCCATTCGAGACCGTCTACCTGCACGGCATGATCCGCGCCGGGGGTGGGGCGAAGATGAGCAAGACGAAGGGCAACGTCATCGACCCGCTCGAGATGATCGACGAGATCGGCGCCGACGCCCTGCGCTTCGCACTCACGGTCGGCACGGCGCCAGCCAGCGACCAGCAGCTGACCGACGCGAAGCTCGATGGGGCGCGGAACTTCTCCAACAAGCTG
>DASQFY010000130.1:0-4173 GCA_035632895.1 Candidatus Dormiibacterota bacterium | reverse complement strand
TGCGCCACGGCGCCCGCCTCGCCCAGCGGTCGGCTGGCGCGACATCGAGGCGTCCGCCAGGGCGTACGTGGAGCGGTCACTGCCGCTTCGTGACGGGTCGGCGGCATCGCGGGAACGCGGGCCGTCCGCGCCGGCGGCGGGATCCATGCCTCCGGCAGCCGACCCTCGGCCAGCAACGCGCGTAGCCAGCGCGCGTCCTCGCGGTCGGTCTTCGCCCTGCGCTTGGGCCCCCGCAGCGCGCTCGTCTCGGCGGGCTCGGCGAGATGCGCGCTGGCGCCCGCCTCGCGCAGCGCCTCGCACACGAACAGCCAACCCGTGCCCGCCTCGACCGCGACGTGGACTTCCGCGCCCGCGAACGCTTCGGCCCACTCGCGAACGGCCTCCGGGGTGGCGCGAATACGGCCACGCTTCACCTCGCCCGTCTCTCGGTCGAGAGCGTCGAAAGTGATCTGCGCTCTGTGCACGTCGAACCCGGCTACGATCGTCATTGGGGCCTCCTCTGAAGCTCCGCAGTTGCCAATACGCGCGAGTGTCTCGCGCTGAGCGGAGGAGGCCCCGGTTCATGCCATCTTCGCGCGAGAAGCGGCAGCGCAGGAAGGGCTCAGACGGCGCTCTCGGTCATCGCGCGAAGCGCAAGCCGGGGTCAGGACCCGGCCACCGCGACACAGGCGTGACCCGCCTATGCAGAATCGGGGGTCCCGGCACAAATCACCGAACGCTGACTTCGGACCGCCGAGGTTAGAGCGCGCTGGAGGCGGGAGGCACACGGAAGCGGAGCATGGTGACGGCGCCCGACTGGGTGTTGCTGAATGGTTCGAGGTCAATCCTGTGGAGGGTCGGGGTCGAAAAGCGGACCCCGTCGCCCAAGAGCACCGGTAGGACATAGACCAGGATCTCGTCGACGAGCCCTCGCTGCAGGCACTGGCTGGCCAGGTCGGCGCCGAGGATCTCCAGGTTCTTACCGCCCGCGGCGCTTAGCGCCGTGGCGACGGCTTCCGCGATGTCACAGGTGAGGAATGTGACGTTCGGGTCCGGCTTGTCGGGAGGATCGTGGGTGAGGACGAACTGGGCTCCGCCCTCGTAGTTGCGCTCCTCGTCGGGCATCTGCTTGGCAACCTCGTAGGTACCCCGGCCGATAAGCATCGCACCAGTGGCGGCCATGACTTCAGGGAATGCGTCCGGTGTCAGGAAATCGAAGATCCAGTCCATCGTGTGGCCGGGACCGGCGATGAAGCCGTCAAGCGACATCGCCCTGTTCACGACCACCTTGCCAGTGTCGGTGCTCATATCAGGCGCTCCTTTCCAGAATCTTGGGACCCTGGGCTGAACCATAAGTCCGGCGCGGTGGGCTGGGTCAGGGCGAGACTGAGTGCGGCGAGGGGCGATGCCGGTGGGTCGCGCCCCTAACGAATAGCTCAAGACTGGCCGGCTCCGGCGGCGCTAGTGCAACTCGCGCGAAGCGGCACTCGACCCGACGGCCCGCCCTTGCGTTGGCGATGCTGTGACGCGTGGAGTACGTGTCCAGAGTGCCGCGACCACCGCTGGACGGGCTGATCGACGACCTCTACTACCTGGAGGGCGCGCCGCCCTACCCCCGGCTGACCCTGCCACCGATGCCGGGAGCGGTGCTCATCGTCAACCTCGGGGCGCCGTTTCGCATCCGCGCCGGCACCGACATCACGGCGGCCGACTACGCCGAGGGCGTCGTGATCACCACGCCAACCCGCGCCATGGAGTTCAGCTACCCGCCAGGGACCCGGTCAGTCGGCGTGCACTTCAAGCCATGGGGGCCGGCGCCGTTCCTGCCGATGCCCGCGGCCGAGCTCTGCGACCGGCCGGTGACGCTGGAAGACGTCTGGGGCCGCTCCACCGTTGCTGCGCTGCGAGACCGGCTGGCCACGGCGGCCGGGCCGCACGAGATGCTGACGCTGCTCGAGGACCAGCTGATGCGATTGGTCTGCGAGACCGCCGGCCTGGGGCTGGTCCGCCACACGAGCAGCGTCATCGCGGCGGCCACGGGAGCGGTGGCGATCGGCGACCTGAGCGTGGCGGCCGGCGTCAGCAGCACCCATCTGGCACGGCGGTTCAAGGAGGTTGTCGGCGTCACGCCGAAGCGGCTCGCCCGCACCTATCGCTTCACCGCCACCGTGCTCGCGCTCGACCGCGCCGGACCGGTCGATTGGCTGGAGCTCGCCGGTCGCGCCGGCTACTACGACCAGGCCCACTTCGGCCACGACTTCCGGACGTTCACGGGGCTGACGCCGACTCGGTACCTCGACCTCCGGCGGCGGTTCCTGCGCGAACATCCCGGCCATCCGCTCGTCGTCGGACCGCTGCCAGCCGATTGATTTCTTACAAGACTTGCCACTCCCGAGACGCCACTATGGGCACTTCCCGAGCAGAGGAGAGAGCCCATGGGCAAGGTGGTCATGTACAGCACGGTGTCGGTGGACGGCTTCATCGCGGACGAGAACGACCAGCCCGGCCCGCTGTTCGACTGGATGTCCAGCGGTGACGTCCCGCTCGACGAGACCGGGCAGCTGACGGTGTCGCAGGCGTCCTACGATCACACCCGGGCGTACTGGGACGAGATCGGAGTGACGATCGTCGGCCGCCACGTCTTCGACCTGACGGACGGCTGGGGCGGCACGCCGCCGAGCGGGATCGACCACATGGTCGTCGTGTCACACCGGCCGGCGCCCGAGGGCTGGCACCCTGAGGCGCCGTTCCACTTCGTCGACGGCGTCGAGGCGGCCATGGCCAAGGCACAGGAGCTCGCGGGCGACCGCACGGTCGAGGTCGCCGCCGGCGACGTCGGCGGCCAGGTGCTGGCCGCAGGGCTCGTCGACGAGGTCGCCATGGACGTCGCGCCCGTGGTGCTCGGGTCCGGCAAGCGCTACTTCGGGTCGATCGACGCACAGCACCTGCTGGAGGATCCCGACGTGGTGATCCAAGGCAACCGGGTTCTCCACGTGCGCTATCGGGTGCGGCGCTGACGGCTCTGAACCGCCTCCGTCGACCGACTTCTGCTTTGAGGCACGCGCGACAGCGCTCGCGGTCGCGTTGAGGGCGCTTGCTCCGTCACGGATGCGGCAGAGCGAGAGATCG
This sequence comes from Candidatus Dormiibacterota bacterium, assembly GCA_035632895.1. GTDB lineage: Bacteria > Chloroflexota > Limnocylindria > QHBO01 > QHBO01 > DASQFY01. The sequence continues at coordinate 1,065 of DASQFY010000130.1, read as the reverse complement.
GTAGAGGCGACGCGGCCGCCGGGCGTGACTCGCTTGATCCTTCGCGCGTCTACGAGCTGAGGAGGAGTCATGTCCGAGCTGCTGCTTGACCGCGCTGGTCGGCCCCGATCGCCAGCGACCACACCGGGCTTCCATGCCGGTCGACCGCCGCACAACAAGGGTCTGCGTTATCCGGCCGATCCGCCGAAGGTGGAGGAGATCATCGCCGTCATGCGCGCGGCCGGCGCCGACGCGCACGGCCGCCGCCTACGCGGGCTGATCGTGATCTTGTGGCGAGCTGGGCTGCGCATTCACGAGGCGCTCGCCCTTTCCGAGGGTGATCTCGATCCGCGCCGTGGCGCCGTGCTCGTCCGACGCGGCAAGGGCGGCCGACGCCGGGAGGTCGGCATGGACGCCTGGGGCTGGGAGGAGCTGCAGCCATGGCTCGAGCTACGCCTGCAGTTTCCGGTCGGTCCGCTGTTCTGCGTGATCAACGGTCCGACGCGCGGCCGCGTTTGGTCAAGCGCCGCCGCGCGAGCCGATCTGCGAAGGACCGCCCTCGAAGCCGGTGTTCGGCGGCGCTTCGCGCCACACCAGCTCCGACACGCGCATGCCGTCGAGCTCGCCCGGGAGGGCGTGCCACTGATCGTCATCCAACGCCAACTAGGCCACAGCAACCTCGGCATCACATCGATCTACCTGCAGGGCATCGACAACGCCGAGATCATCGAGACCGTCCGTGCCCGGCGCCAGCCGATGATCCCAGTCAGCACATCGCCCCTGCGCTGAGACGGCTGGCGGAACGCTGCTCGTCGCGCAACCCAGCCGCTTCAACGAGCCCTCGACCGCGGTCCGGATGTTCGCCGGGCTGCTGTCGAGCACTCCGGGTCCTCCGCCGGCGTGCGAGACGAAGCCGAACTTCGTCGCCACCACGACATCGTCGCGGCGTCCCTTGAGGGCGCGGCCGACGAGTTCCTCGTTGGCGTAGGGGCCGTAGATCTCGGCGGTGTCGATGTGGGTGACGCCCAACTCGAGTGCTCGCTGGATGGTGCGCATCGACTCGGCGTCGCTGCTGCTCGGGTCGAG
>DASQFY010000129.1:0-20253 GCA_035632895.1 Candidatus Dormiibacterota bacterium | reverse complement strand
GTGGTGGAAGCTCACCCAGCTCGCGCCGCCCGCGACGTTGATCATGGCGTTCAGGACCGCCCAGTCGGCGATGGCGTCGGAGCCGTCCTTCATCGACTCGGTCTCGCGGTACGGGCTCGCCACGCTGCCGGCATCCAGGTGGTCGCGCCCGATCACGATCGGCGCCGCCAGCTCGCCGGAGGCGACCATCTCGTTGATGCGCAGCCCGGCCTTCGCCCGCTCGCCGTAACCGAGCCAGCAGATCCGCGCCGGCAGTCCCTGGAATGGCACCTTCTCCTCGGCTAGGCGCAGCCATCGGCGCAGGGAGGCATCCTCGGGGAAGAGCTCGGCCAGGGCCGCATCGGTCTTCAGGATGTCGTCCGGCTCTCCCGACAGGGCAACCCAGCGGAAGGGGCCCTTGCCCTCGCAGAACAGCGGCCGGATGAAGGCCGGCACAAAGCCGGGGATGTCGAACGCGTTCTCGACGCCCGCCTCTTTCGCCTGGGCCCGAATGTTGTTGCCGTAGTCGAAGACGACCGAGCCCGATGCCTGGAGGGCCAGCATCGCCCGCACCTGCTCGGCCATGGAGGCCATGGAGCGGCGGGTGTAGTCCGCGGGGTCGCGCTCGCGCAGCGCGCGCGCTTCTGCCAGACCGATGCCTCCCGGCACGTACCCGCCCAGCGGGTCGTGGGCCGAGGTCTGGTCGGTGACCAGGTCCGGATGCCAGTTCCTCCGCACGAGCTCGGGCTCGACGTCGGCGGCGTTGGCGATCAGCGCCAGGCTGCGTGCCTCACCGGCGGCGCGCCATCGGTCGACGGTGGCAACCGCAGTGGTCAGGTCATTTGATATCTCGTCGACGTAGCCTTCGCGATGCCGTCGCTCCGCGCGCGCCGGATCGACCTCGATGGCCAGGCAGGCGCCCTCGTTCATGGTCACGGCAAGCGGCTGCGCGCCGCCCATCCCGCCCAGGCCGGCGGTCAGCGTAATGGTCCCCTTCAGCGAGCCGTTGAACTGCTGGCGCGCAGCCTCGGCGAACGTCTCGTAGGTGCCCTGCACGATCCCCTGGGTGGCGATGTAGATCCATGACCCGGCGGTCATCTGGCCGTACATCGTCAGGCCGGCGCGCTCCAGCTCGCGGAACTGCTCCCAGGTCGCCCAGTGCGGGACGAGGTTGGCGTTGGCGATCAGGACGCGAGGCGCATCCCGGGTGGTGCGAAAGACGCCGACCGGCTTGCCGGATTGGACCACCAGCGTCTCGTCGTCGCCCAGCCGCCGCAGCTCGGCGATGATCGCGTCGAACGCCTCCCAGGAGCGCGCCGCCCGGCCGGTTCCTCCGTACACGATCAGATGGTCCGGGTCCTCGGCCACCTCTGGATCCAGGTTGTTCATCAGCATCCGGAGCGCGGCTTCCTGCTGCCAGCCACGGCATGAGAGCTCGGTCCCGCGCGGAGCCCGAACGGCGCGGGGCCCTGCCTTCGGCGCGGTGGTCGTCATGCGCCGATGATACGGCCGCGGATGCCCTACCGAGGCAGAGCCACCATCGGCGAGATGAATGGAGCATCCAACCCTCCTGGCTAGGAGTAGCCGTCTGCTGCATTGCACGTTCAACACCGGGCGCCTCGCCAGCACGCCTTCACATCGGTTCTATGCTCGATGCATGGACCGGCCGATGTGGACCTGCCCCGATTGCGGCCGCGAGTTCGTGACCGCCAAGGTCTGGCATTCGTGCATGCCGCGTCGAGAGCTTCAGGAGATCCTCGCCGGCCGGCCGGCCGGGTTGATCGCCGCATACCACCGGCTTGAGGCTCTGATCCGCGAGCTCGGCCCGGTCCAGGTGGAGCCACTGAAGACCAGGATTGGGCTCAAGGCTGGATCCACCTTCGTCAGCGCAACCTTCACGAAGTCCGCGATGCGGGTTGGAATCGTGCTCAGCCGCGCGGTCGACGATCCGCGACTGAGGGTCGAGTCGTACGGCGGACGCCACGTCAACGCCCTCAAGGTGACCGATGCGGCTGAGCTGGATGATCCCGACGTCCGCGGCTGGCTGGCCGAGGCCTACTGGCTCGGAACCGAGGGTGCCGGCAAACGGGTCAGCTGACCTTCGAGAGCAGGAAGGCGAGGGCGAAGCCGAACACGGTGGCCAGGCCGGTCAGGTCGCCACCATCGTCGAATGCGACCGGGATCATGGTGTCTGCCAGCATCGTCAGGATCGCGCCGGCAGCGAATGCCTGGGCGAACGGCACGAGGTCCGAAGCGCCCATCGCGCCGAACAATCCGTACCCCAGGGCCGCGGAGAGCCCGGAGACGAGTGCGACGATCACCCATAGGCCGATGATCCAGCGCGGCCGGTGGCCCTGTCGCTGCAGGTCAACCGCCGCCGAGAATGCCTCGGGCACGTTCGAGACGATGACGGCGGCCAGGAACGGAAAGCCCACTCCGGCACCCGCCAGCAGCGTCGATCCCAGCACGACCGACTCGGGGATGCCGTCGAGCACGGCGCCGAGGACGATCGCCGTGCCGGTGCCCTCCGTGGCATGCCGCGTGCGCTTCCCGCGGCGCGCGGCGCCGCGGCGATGAAGGAGCTGGTTGCCGCCGAAGAAGGCGAGGGCGCCGGCCGCCAGGCCGACCGCCACGGCTGCGGTGCCGCCCACGGCGAATGCCTCCTCCGTGAGGTCGAAGGCGAGCGCCGAGACGAGGGCGCCGCTGCCGAAGGCCATCAGCAGCGCAACCCATCTGCGGGGGATCTTCCACGTTAATCCCGCGAGCGCGCCGATCACCAGCGCCGAGCTGCCGGCCAGGCCCCAGAGCCCCGCCTCAAACATCGGTCAGTCGTCGCCGAATGGGTTCGGCCGCTTGCGCTTCTCCGGGAGTCGGAAGAGGTCGTCCTCGCTCCGCGTCTTGGGGAGCGGCAGCGGCCACTCGTCGCCCTCGTCGGCTGGCTTGGTATGGGAGAGCAGGTCCCCCCAGCCCACCTCACCGGAGGCGCCGACCAGCTCGCGGCGCTCCACCGGGTAGCGGTCGTCGTCGACGATCCGTTCGAAGCCCGCCGCCCGGTAGACCGATTCCGGCCCGGCTGGAGGCAGCCACGGGTCATCGACCGTATCGGGGTAGGCCTCGACGGCCGTGATGCCGCGCCGGTCCAACTCGTCGCACACCGCGCCGAGCAGCGCGCTGGCCACCTCGTCGCGATCGCTGACCTCGGCCGCCACCTGGAGGCAGGTGATCACCCACGGCGCCTGCGAGTCAGGGAGCTGCGGATAACGGTCGCGGATCACGCCGGCGCGTGGATAGGCGGAGATCGGCCCGAACTGCGCCCAGCCAACGGCGACCCGATCGCCGGCGGCATCGGTCCGCCAGGCGAGCATGCCGTAGGCGCCGGCCAGCCTCGTGCCGGCCAGCAGGCGCGATAGCTTCAGCTCACGCGCCGCAGTTGACTCAGACGCATCTCGGGAGCCGTCGAGGCGCTCCCAGTAGTCGCAGGTCTGGCATCGGGCACCCGGACGCGCCGGCGCCGGGATTGCGTCGAACGACGCGTCGTCGACGAGCGCGAACTCCAGATTAGCCATCGATCGAGAGCTCGCCGGCGCGCAGCAGCTCGAGGATGGCGGCGATGTCGGGTGCCGGCGACCGGTCCTCGCCCAGATGAGGGACACGCTCGCGCACCCGTGCGTGGGCTTGCGCCACGCCCGCGCCTGGCTGCAGCGGCGCGCGATAGTCCAGGCCCTGCGCGGCGCACAGCGCCTCGATCGCCAGCACCGCCTCCGCGCGATCCAGCACCTCGCGCAGATGGAGGGCGCCGGTGGCCCCCATCGAGACGTGATCCTCCTGGTTGGCGCTGGTCGGAATCGTATCGACGGATGCCGGGTGGGCCAGCGTCTGCAGCTCGTTGACAAGTGCCGCGGCGGTGTACTGGGCGATCATCAGGCCGCTCCGCAGGCCCGGCTCATCGGTCAGGAATGCGGGCAGGCCGGAAAGGTGGGCGTCCAGCAGGCGGGCCGTGCGTCGCTCCGAGATTGAGGCCAGCTCCGTCATCGCCATCTTGGCGTAGTCGATCGCCAGCGCGAGTGGCTCGCCGTGGAAGTTACCGCCGGAGATGACCTCGCCATCGGGGAAGACGAGCGGGTTGTCGGTCGCCGAGTTCATCTCGACCTGGAGCACCCGCGCGAGCTGGTCGAGCGCATCGCGGACCGCGCCGTGGACCTGCGGAATGCAGCGCAGCGAGTACGGATCCTGGAGCTTGTGCGGGCTATGCGCGTGGGAGGCACCGATCTGCGAGCTCGCGAGCACGGCGCGCAGGTGGGTCGCCACCGCCAGCTGGCCGGGGTGCGGGCGGGCGGCAATGAGCGCATCGTCGAAGGCCGCGGCGGTTCCCAGCATCGCCTCCAGGCTCATGGCGCCGATGACGTCGGCGGAGTGCGCCAGGCGCCGCGCGTCGTGCAGCGCCAGGGCGGCCAGACCGCTCATGAGCTGCGTCCCGTTCAGGAGCGCCAGCCCTTCCTTCGCCTCGAGCACCACAGGCGTCAGGCCCGCGCGCTTCAGCGCCTCCGCGCCCGCGCCAGGGCCGCCATCGTCGACCCACGCCTCTCCCTCGCCGATGAGCACCAGCGCCAGGTGGGCGAGCGGCGCTAGATCGCCGCTGGCGCCGACGCTGCCGCGCGACGGCACCACCGGATGGACCTCGCCGTTCAGCATGCCGCAGAGCAGCTCCACCAGCGCGGGCCGGACGCCGGAAAGGCCGATGGCCAGGGCGTTGGCGCGCAGCAGCAGCATGGCTCGCACCACCTCGACCGGGAGTGGGTCCCCGACCCCGGCCGCGTGCGAGCGGACCAGGTTGCGCTGGAGCTCGGCGGTCTGGGCCGGGTCGATCCCGACATTCGCCAGGTCGCCGAAACCGGTGGTCACGCCGTACACGGTCCGGCCCTCGGCCACGACCCGCTCGACAACCGCGCGAGAGGCGCGCATCCGGTCCATCGCCTCCGGCGCCAGGGTGACGGCTCGCCCGGAACGAGCCACCGAGGCCACGTCGTCGACCGTCAGGTCATGGCCGGTGAGGGCGAGCGCGTTGCGCGGCGGCTGGTGCGTGGTAGCGGCTCCTTGGACTGGCGTCGTGCCGAGGAATCAACGAAGGATCGCGGGGCGGCAGCAGAGGGCCCGGGGCGAACGCCTCCCTATACTACGGAACGTGCGACGACTCCCGGACCCCACGAGCCGCCTGCTCGTCGCCGCGGACGCGAAGGACCGGCTCGGAGGCGCGGTCCCGAGCCCCGCAGCGGCCTTCCTCCTGACCCTCATCACCCTGCCGGCCCTCTTCTGGCTGGTGACGCTGAAGCGCACCACGGAGTACACCGTGCCGGAGGAGTGGATCATGACCAACGTGGTGCCGCAGCTGCACGCCTGGGTGCAAGGCAACGCACCGCCGGTCGACTCTCTCCTGATCGGGATCAGCGGCCTCGGCTCGGGCTGGTTCGTGGCTGCCGGGTTCGGCGTGCTCGGGCTGCTGGCGCTGGCCAAGGGGCGTCGCGACCTGGCTCTCGTCCTGGCCGCCGGGACGCTCGCCTTTCCCATCGAATGGGCGCTGAAGTTCTTCACCGCCATCCCCGCCATCACCCCCGCGCAGCTCTTCAACGCCCTCTTCGACGTGGGTGAGATTGGCCTCGACGACCTCGCCGACTTCCCGGCCGGCCATGCGCTGCGCGCATCGGTGTTCTATGGGCTGGCGGCGTTCTGCGTGGCGCGCCTGGCGCCCGACCGCCGCCAGGGGCTGACGGCCTACGCCGTGGCGGTGCTGCTCATCGGCACCATCAGCATGACCCGGATCTACCTGGAGGCGCACTACCCGATGGATGTGCTCGGCGGCTGGATGGCGGGCGCGGCGCTGGTGTCGATCATCGTCGCGGTCCACGTGCTCGGGCTCGACGAGCGGATTCGGGCCGAGGAGACCCTGGCCCTGGCATCAGCCGCGCGACCACGCCGGGTCGCCGTGTCGCTCCGTCGTCGCGGCGAGCCGTAGGCGATGCTCGACTTCATCGACCGGACGATCATCCCCTTCTTCCTGGACCTGTACGACACGATCGGCTACATCGGGGTGGCGGTCGCCATCGGGCTGGAGACCTTCGTGCCGATCATCCCGTCGGAGATCATCGTGCCGATGGCCGGCTGGAAGGTGAGCCAGTCGGCCGCCGATCCGAGCGTGCTGGAGCCGCTCACCAACGCGCCATGGAGCTGGGTGGCGGTGCTGATCGTCGCCACCGTCGGTGCCGTGGGAGGCTCCCTGGCGGGGTACCTGATCGGCGCGTGGGGCGGACGGCCCCTGTTGGACCGATGGGGCCGGTACGTCCACATCAACCCCGACGACCTCGACCGCGCCGACGCATGGTTCGCCCGCTACGGCGACTGGGCCGTTTTCCTCGCGCGGCTGGTGCCGCTGTTGCGGGCGCTGATCAACTACCCGGCCGGGGTGGCCCGCATGCCGATCGGCCGCTTCCTGCTGTTCAGCACCCTGGGCTCACTGCCGTGGAACGCCGGGCTGCTTTTGGCGGGCTACCTGCTCGGCGCGAACTATCGGCACCTGTACGACGCGGTGCGGCCGTTCGAGTACGTGATCTACGCGGTCGTGATCCTTGGCGGCGCCTACGTCCTCTACCGATGGCTCCGCGGTCGCGGCGGCCCTGACCGTGCCCGGGTAAGCGAGTAGGCCTCCGATCAGGGTCCCGCGGCTGAACTTGTTCAGCCGCGTGCATTCAGCCGCCTGCCGGTTCCTCAGGTGGAATTGACGGGACCTGACCCGGCGTGACGTACCCGACTTGGGTCTCGCCCATCAGTTCTCCGTCGGGACTGACGTAGAACCAGGTATAGGTGACGACGATCGAGATGGTTGGCCGGGGAGAGAGATCAGGGAGGTACGGGCCACCGAATAAGGAACCCGGAAGGTCGGTGGACAGAATGATCCATCCTGTCCATACGGGGCCGAAGGCCGAGTACGGGTCCCGGAACGCCAGCCGGACGAGTTGGACTCTGGGTGGCTCCCAAGCCATGTCACCCATGCTGGCCCCTACCAATGCGATTGCCTCTTCGGCGGTGACCTTGGGTTCCACGACCTCGGGAGCGAGGACCGCGAGGACGGTCTCGCCATCGGGCACGGGAAGTGGCTGCTCCGGTTTCGCCGGCGGCGCCGCCTCGCTGGCTTCTTGAGGCGCAGAACTAACGCCGTCGGTCGGAGACGCGCCGGTCGCTATAGGCGCGCAGCCAGACACGACCACCGCGAGCATGACCATCAGGGTCGCGATGCCTGGACGTGCTCCGTCGTGCTCCTTCAAAGCCCGTGCCTCCCGTAAGGAGTTAGCTTCCGCGGAGGGTCAACGTTCATCGTGGGTCTGTTGACCATCGCGCCCGTCAGTGGCAACCTTGCGACAACTGAACGAATTCCATCGCCTTCGGGGCGGGGTGAAAGTCCCCACCGGCGGTCGGCTCGTGAGAGCGAGCCAGCCCGCGAACCCCGGCAGGCCCGGCGCCACGGAGAACGGAGCCGGGACAACCTGACGGGGCCGACCTGACCCGAGCGAGCGCGACGCTCCTCGGTAGCCAGGGCCGACGGTCACAGTCCGGATGGGAGAAGGCGACCGCGAGGCGTTCCTCCGACGCATCGACCGATGGCTTCGCCTGCGCCCGTGCAGCGCCGGCGGGGTGGCGGTCAGCCGTGCCGAAGAGGCGCTCCCGCGACGGCGCCCCGTGCGATGGCTTTGAGATTGACGAGCACGGAGCGCGCGCGTGGCCACCTCTGCCGAACCGATCCGACCTCCATCCCGGCATGCCGCGACGACCGGCCTGCCCGTGCGGCTCGGGGACATGCGTGTCTCGTTCCCGGCGCCCGACGGGCGGCTGACCGCATTGGACGGGTTCTCGCTCGATGTGGCCGCGGGCAGCTTCACGGTCGTCATCGGGCCAAACGGATGCGGCAAGTCGACCGTGCTGCGGCTGGTCGCCGGCCTGCTGGCGCCCGAGTCGGGTCGCGTGGTTGTGGGGGCTGGGACCGGCGCATCGCCGCCACGCGCCGGCGACGGGCGGGCGGGGCTCGCCTTCCAGCAGCCGCGCCTCGTGCCGTGGCTCTCGACCCTGGACAACGTGTCGCTGCCGCTGAGCCTTGCTGGAGTGCCGGCCGCTGAGCAGCGGGACCGCGCTGAAGCGGCGCTGGAGCGGGTCGGGCTGGCGAGAGTGGCGCGGCTCCGACCGCGCGAGCTGTCCGGCGGGATGGCGCAGCGCGCCGGCCTGGCTCGCGCCCTGATCACAGACCCGCCGGTGCTCCTCCTGGACGAGCCCTTTTCAGCGCTCGACGCGCTCACCCGCGAGGCGTTCGACACCGAGCTGCAGCGTCTCTGGCTCGAGCGGCCGCGGACGGTGATGCTGGTGACGCACGCGGTGAGCGAGGCGGTCCGGCTGGCCGATCGGATCGTGGTGATGACCTCCCGACCGGGCGCGGTCGCCCAGGTGATCGAGGTCGACCTGCCACGCCCGCGGCCGGCGGAGCTGGCTGGCGACCCCCGCGCGGCGGAGATCGACCGTGAGGTGCGCGCGACATTGGCCCAGGTACATCCGCCGGAGCTGGCACCCTGGGTCGACGAGGGTGACGCCGCATGAGCGGCCGCATCCTGCGCCGGATCGGCGCATCGATCCTGTCGCTGGCGGCCTTCCTGGCGGCCTGGAAGCTCCTGACCGTGGTGACGGGGACGCCCGACTACATCCTGCCCGCACCCGAGGTGGTCGCGGAGCGCGGATGGCGGGCAATCCAATCCGGGGTGCTGTGGGACCACACCGCCGTGACGATCGGCGAGATCGTCCTCGGCTTCGTGGCTGGTGCAGCGGCGGCGGTGGTCACCGGCACCGCGCTCGGCAAGAGCGTTGTCGTCGAGCGGCTCCTGTCGCCCTACATCGTGGCAGCCCAGGCGATCCCGATCCTGGCGCTCGCCCCGCTGCTCGACATCTGGTTCGGCGGCGGGCTGCTTGCGCGAGTCCTGGTCTGCGCGCTTATCGTCTTCTTCCCGATCGCCATCGCCACCATGGTTGGCATCCGCTCCACCGACTCCCTGCTGGCTGAGATGTTGCGCAGCCTGGGCGCCACGCGCGGCCAGATCACGACCCGACTGGAGATCCCGTCGGCCCTGCCGGTGATCTTTGGCGGGCTGCGGGTCGGCGTGACGCTGGCGGTCATCGGCGCCGTCGTCGCCGAGTGGGCTGGCGCCAGCGTCGGCCTCGGCGTCCTGATCAACATCGCCGACCAGGGCCTGTTTGATACCCCGCTCATGTTCGTTGCCCTCGCCACGCTGGCGGTCATCGGCCTGGCCTTCTACAGCCTGGTCGTGCTCGTCGAGCGCCGGCTCGTCCAGACCGTTTGAGGTAGACCGATGTCTCCGCGCCGTTTCGCGATCCCGACCCTTGCCCTGGTCATCGGGCTGACCTCGTGCGGTCCTCCCCCCACACCCTCGGCCTCGGCGACCCCTTCGGCGCAGTCATTGCGACCGGTGACTCTCCTGCTCGGCTTCCGGCCCGACGTGCAGTTCGCACCCTTCTACCTGGCCCAACAGGAGGGCTACTTCGCCGATGCCGGACTGGACGTCACGATCGAGCACAGCACCGATGTCCTGCGCCTGGTCGCCGACGGGCAGGCCGAGTTCGGGGTGGCGGATGCGACCGACGTCATGATCGGGCGCACATCCGGCATTCCGGTGAAGTACGTCTCGACCCTGTACGACCGATTCCCAGTGGCGCTGATCGGGTCACCCGCGCTCGTCCCGGCCGTGCCATCCGAGCTCGCCGGGCTGCGGATCGGGACGCCGGGCCGCTTCGGTTCGTCGTGGCATGCGCTGCTCGCTCTCCTCGACGCCGGTGGCCTGACCGCCGATGACGTCACCATTCGCGAGTACCCGCAGTTCAACCAGGTCGAGGGGCTGCTCAACGGCGACGTCGATGTGATCACCGGGTTCCGCAGCAACGAGCCACTGCAGCTCTCGGCGCGCGGCACGGAAGTCGAGCTACTGACCGTCGACGACTTCGCTCCGCTGCCTGGGCCTGGGATCGTAGTCGGCGACGAGCTGCTCACCGGCGACCGCGACCTGGTGTCGGCCTTCGTCCACGCTATCGCTCGCGCTCAGTCGGCCGTCATCGCCGATCCGGAAGCGGGCTTGGCGGCGGCCGAGGATGCCGTCCCGACCATCGGCGAGGACCGGGAGACGGCCATGGCCGTGTTGCGCGCCACCCTGGAGCTGTGGGGCAGCGAGGGCGGCTTCAGCCAGGGGGCGATCAACGTTCCAATCTGGGAGTCGGCCTACGACACGATGCGGCGGCTCGGCTTCATCGATGGCTCGACACCGATGTCCGATATGGTCGAGCAGGGGATCGTCAGCGCGCCCTGATCAGCGGTCGGCTGGCAGGCGTTCCGGACTGACCTCCGCCGCCATCTGAAATCGCTCGAACGACGGCTCGCCGGCCGAGGATCGGCCCTCGAATGCCTCCATCGTCTGCTCGAGCAGCGTCATGGTCGTCACCGGCCCGACGCCTCCCGGTACCGGCGTGATGGCGCTCACCACCGGCCGGACGGCGGCGAAGTCGACGTCACCCACGATCCCATTCGGCGTCGTGTTGATGCCGCAGTCGATCACCACAGCCGACTTGTTCACCATCTCGGCGCGCACCAGGCCGGGCTGACCGGCGGCGACCACCAGGATATCGGCGCGGCGCGTCTCGCGCGCCAGGTTGCGAGTCCGCCGGTGGCAGACCACGACCGTGGCATCGGCACCCAGCAGCAGCGCGGCGACCGGGCGGCCGACCACGGCCGATCGGCCGATGACCACCGCCCGGCGTCCCGCAATCGGGATTTCGTAGGTGCGGAGGATGGCCATCACCGCCAGCGCCGTGGCGGGCACGAAGCCGCGGTCACCTCGGACCACGCGGCCAGCATTCAGCGGCGTCGCGCCGTCGACATCCTTGGCGGGGTCGATCAGGGCCAGCACCGCGGCCGCGTCGAGGTGCGCCGGGACGGGCTGCGCCACCACGATGCCGGAGATGTCCGGGTCGCGGTTCAGCGCGCCGATCCGGGCCGCCAGGTCCGAGAGGGCAACGCCCTCCGGCGGCATGACGTCGATCGTCTCGACCCCGACGCTGCGCGCCGCCCGGCCGAGGCTGGAGGCGTAGACGGCGGTCGGCCCGGAATCGGTGAAGCGCACGACCGCCAATCGGGGGCGGGTTCCCGTCTCGGCCTCCAGGGCAGCCCCACGGTCTGACAGGTCGCGCCACAGGCGCGACGCGACCGCGCGGCCATCCAGCAGGCGTGCAGTCACGAAGGCTCGATCCTCGTGCCGACCGCCGCGAGTGCGCCCCGCTCGCGCTCGGTCGCCAGGTCCTCGAGCCGCGCAATTTCGCCTGGCGCCGAGTTGCGCAGCGGCTCATCGGCCGGCAGATGGGGCAGGTTGATGCGGACGTTCAGCAGAGCGCCGCGCACCGAGGTGGCAGCGAGCTGGGCCGCCACGCCGGCATCGCTCACCGCATTGCGGTTGCCGATCGTCGCGACCGTCTGGGCGAGCTCCAGGACGTCGGCGGCGATCTCGGCGATGCGGAGCGGCACCCGCACGGCCTCGACCATTGCTGTACGCAGCGCCCGTGCGCGGGCCTCGCGATCCGCCTCGGTCTCCTTCGGCAGGCGCCGAGCCTGCATGACCGAGGCGTAGGCAACCGCGTCCTCGTCGGCAAGCTCGAGCAGCGCATCTCGCCGTTGAGTCGCGGCCACGCCAGCCTCGCTGAGCGTCGCCTCGTGCGCCGCCGCGTCTGCGCGGCCGACGCTCAGCTCGACGACCATCGAGACCAGGCTGGCACCAACAGCGCCGGCCAGCGCGGCAGCGCTGCCGCCGCCGGGGACCGGATCACTGCTGGCGAGCCGCGTGGTGAGCTCGCGGATGGTGAGGTCGGAGAGCGTGGAGGAGTCGTCCATCGGCGAGGTGCCTCGTACGTGGCGCATGCAGGGACAGGCCCGCAGATTGCCGCCGAGATTGTAGGGCTACACTCGCGGACGCATGACCGAGCCGGGCTGGCGCGTCGCCATGATCACGACTATTCCGCAGGTGGCGCAGCTGATGACCAGCGCGCTGCGAGAGCATGGCCACGACCCGATCGCCGTCATCAGCGCACGTCGGCGCGAGCCCATCCCCGGCCGGCCGCAGATGACCGATGAGACGGCTCCGCTGGGCATTGACGTGCTGCTCGCGCGGGACAAATGGTCGGTCGAGCCGCTGCTACGGGCCCTCCGCCCCGACCTGGCGCTGTGCTGGGGATTCCCCTGGCGGATCCCGCAGGCCGCGCTCGATGTGCCACGACTGGGGTCGGTCAACTGTCATCCGGGCCTGCTGCCGCGGCATCGCGGGCCGATCCCGCTGGCGTGGGCCATCCGTGATGGAGACGGGCACTACGGCATCACCTGGCATCGCATGGACGCCGACCTCGACACGGGGCCGATGCTGGCCCAGACGACCGTCCCGATGCAGGACGACGACTTCGACATCGTCGACATCGGGCCACGCGTGGGGGCGGCGGGGATCGGCCTTCTGCCGCGGGTGCTCGAACGAATCGCGGCCGGGGATCCAGGCGACCCGCAGCCGACCGAGGGCGTCACCTGGGCGGGCCATTTCGAGGACGACTACGCCGCCGTCGACTGGTCGCAGCCGGCGCGTCGGATCCATGATCAGGTGCGCGCCTGGGCCTTCACCTTTGGCCTGTCGCCGGTGGCGGGACCGATTGCCGTTCTCGACGGCGAGCGCGTTCGCCTGACGCGGACCAGCCTCAGCGACCCCGGAGGCGATGCGCGCCGCGTCGAGTGTGGCGACGGGCCGCTGTGGGTGGTTGCGTCGGAACCGGTGGCGTAATCGCCACGCCTCAGGCGGCGGTGTCCAGCGCCTCCACGTACCACCTTCGCCGCCGCCCGTCGTAGACGAGCGAGGCCTGGCCGGCATCGGTCTCCAGGAGGTAGGTGATGCGCGGGCCGCGGTCGGCGGGATAGGCCGCCGTCTCATCGCGGACTGCCTCGAGCCCGGTCACGGCCAGCTGCCGGTCGCCGATCCGAACCTCCAACGGGCGAGCGTGGCGCCGATCCCAGCGCACGCGTGCCTCGACCGGTGTGATCTTCACGAGAGCCATCTGTTTTGTCCTGCTCCTTCACGAGCGATCGCCTGCACCGAACAGGCGTTCTAATCAGGAGCCGATGATACGAACGGACGTTCGATATGTCAAGGGTCGTCGGGCGGCGCCTCCGGACGTTCGCCAAAGTCCGGGCGGCGGCGGTCTCGGTGGCCGATCAAACGTGCCCGAGTGATCGCCGCTTCGCCGAACTTCTCCCGCACCGCGTCGATGGAATGGGCAATCCGATCGGTCCGCTCGGGTGCGTCGAAGAGCGTCAGCTGCTGGGCATCGGCCAGGTGGATGGCGGTCAGACCGATGAGCCGAACTGCCCGCTCTGGCGCCCGCGCCTTGCGGAGAAGCGCGACCCCCAGCTCGTAGAGGGGCTCGGCGTCACGCACCTGGTGGTCGAGGGGAGCCTGGCGGGTGATGGTGTCGAAGCCCTCGTAACGCAGCTTGAGCTGCACCGCGCCGGCAGCCAGGCCATGGTGGCGGAGCCGAGAGGCGACCGACTCGGCCAGGTCGAGCAGCGTCGCCTCCAGTCGAGCAGGGTCGTAGACGTCGTGGTCGAAGGTCAGCTCATGACCGACCGACTTCGGGACCTGGGTCGGGGTGACCGGCGACGGGTCGATCCCCCGCGCGCGTCGCGCCAGCGCCGCGCCGTGCGTGCCGAACCGCCGTCGCAGCGTCGTCTCCGACAGCGCGGCGAGCTGGCCGATGGTGGTCACCCCGTAGTCGGCGAGCACCTGGCGTGACTGCGGCCCGACTCCCCACAGCCGGCTGACCGGCAGCGGCGCCAGGAATGCCGCCTCGTCCCCGGGCGGCACCACCACCAGCGCATCGGGCTTGCGCAGGTCGGACGCGACTTTGGCGCAAAGCTTGTTGGTGGCCACCCCCAGGCTGACGACGAGTCCGACCTCGGCAAGCACGCGGTCCTTGATCGAACGCGCCATCGTCTCGCCACTGCCAAAGGCGCTGAGGCTGCCGGTCACGTCCATGAATGCCTCGTCCAGGCTGATCGGCTCGACCAGCGGCGTGAAGCTTGCGAAGATCCGCATCACCTGCGCGCTCAGCTCCCGATATCGGTCGAAGCGGCCGGGTAGGAAGACGCCGGTGGGGCACAGACGAGCCGCCGTCCGAAGCGGCATGGCCGAGTGGACGCCGAAGGCCCGTGCCTCGTAGGACGCCGCGCTCACCACTCCCCGCGCGCCCGGATCGCCACCCACGATCACCGGCCTGCCTCGGAGCAGGGAATCGTCGAGCACCTCGACGCTGGCGTAGAACGCGTCCATGTCGCCGTGGAGGATGGTGCGGGTCATGCCGGACGGCTGACGAAAACGTCGTACGTCGTGGCTTCCGGATGCAGGAACTGGAGCAGCGCATGCGCCTCGTCCAGGAGCGCGGCGCGGTCCGCGGGCAGGCCCTGGCGCGCGAGCGTGGCGCGGTTCAGCTGGCGCAGGGTGAAGCGCGGGTGCGGGGGCATCGGTCCCACCAGCCTACGCGGCGGCGTATGACGCCGCCATGGGTCTAGCTCAGCCGGCGGATGACTCCGACGACCTTGCCCTGGACCTGGATCTCCGAGGCGTAGATCGGCTCCATCTCCGCGTTCGCGGGCTGGAGACGAATGCGGTCCTTCTCGCGGTAGAAGCGCTTGAGGGTGACGCCGTTGTCCTCGAGCAGGGCGACCACGATGTCGCCATCCCGGGCGGTGGCCTGCGGCTGGACGACGACGTAATCACCGTCGTCGATCAGGGCGTCGATCATGCTCTTGCCGCGGACGCGCAGGACGTAGGAGTCGTCGCGAGCCTGGAGCGAGCGGGGCACCTCGAGCGACTCGGCGCCGTCCTCATAGGCCTCGATCGGCTTGCCGGCGGCGATCTCGCCAAGGACCGGCAGGGACAGGACGTCGCGCTCGAGCGGCATGCGGAACGGGGTCACTCGGGCGGGCAGGCGTGGTGGGGTATCGCGGTGCGTCGCGATGGTCCCAAGCTCGGCTTCGCCGCGGCTCGTGAGCCGCAATGCGCGCGAAGAGTGCGAGCCGCGCTCCAGCAGGCCCTCGCGCTCGAGGGCGATGAGGTGGTGATGTACGGCCGACGTGGAGGCGAGCCCCACCGTCTCAGCGATCTCGCGCACCGACGGCGGGTAGCCGTGCTCGGCCACGCTGCGGGCGATGCACTCGAGGATCCTGTGCTTGCGCTCGGCGTCGTGCCTGGTCAAGGGCGACTCCCTGTGTCGAGGGTCATTCGGGACACTCTAGCCGAACATGCGTTCTATTGTCAACCGACGGCGCGCTCCTCCTCTGCTATCATCGCGACCCACCCAGCAGAGACCGGAGAATGAGCGCAAACCTGTCCGGCCGATGGCGCTACCTGCGCCTCGCCCGCCTCGTCTGGAAGCTTCCGACCTACGCCCGCATGGTGTGGGGCCTGGTCCGCGACCCGCGCACACCACTTCCGCTCAAGGGCCTGCTGGCCGCCGGGCTGGCCTACGTGCTGGTACCGATCGACCTCGTGCCCGACGCGATACCGATCCTGGGCCAGGCAGACGACCTGACCGTCCTGCTCCTGGTCCTGGACCTGTTCATCGCCAATGCGCCGGCCGAGGTCCGTGCCGAGCACCGGGATCGGGCCAACAACGGCACTGCCGACCTCGACCGCGACCTGGCGCGCCTTCGTCAGCTGCTCGGGTCGCGCTACGACGAGATCCGAGACCGCCTTCCTGCGCTGCTAGAGCGGTACGGCGAGCTGCGAGACACGCGCTTCGTCAAGCGCGCTCTGAGCGACTGGCGGGCCCGGCGGCTGCACGGAAAGGAATCGAAACCTGCATGAAGGTGATCCTCAAGCACGACGTGAAGGGATTGGGCCGCGAGGGCGACGTCAAGGAGGTCAAGGGCGGTTACGCCCGCAACTTCCTGTTCCCGACCGGCAAGGCGATGGTCGCTGACGCCGGGGCGCTGAAGAACTGGGAGCGGCACCGCACCGAGCGTGAGGAGCGAGATCGATCCGAGCGCGAGGCGGCCGAGGCGACGGCCGAGCGGCTGCGCGAGCTGAAGCTGGAGATCGCGGTCAAGGCCGGCGAGAAGAGCCGGCTCTTCGGATCCGTGACCAATCGGGAGATCGCCGACCTGATCGCCAAGGAGGGGATCGAGATCGACCGCCACGCCATCCACCTGCGCGAGCCGATCAAGACCCTTGGAGACTTCAAGGCCGACGTCCACATCATGGCCGGCGTCGACGCACAGGTGACGGTCAGCGTCATCCCGGCCTGACGCCGCCGATGGACGCCACCGCCGCGGCCCAACGATGGGCCGACACCTGGAAACGCGCCTGGGAGGCGCAGGACGTCGAAGCGATCGTGGCGCTCTATGACCCTGAGGTCGTGTTCTCGACGCAGCCGTTCCGCGTCCCGTACCTCCGGCAGAGCGGCGTGCGCGAGTACGTCAGCCAGGCATTCGCCGAGGAGGAGGACGTGCGCGTCTGGGTCGGCACGCCGGTGGTCGGTGCGGACCGTGCATCCATCGAGTGGTGGGCGGCGCTCCGCGAGAACGGAGTCGAAATCACGCTGGCGGGCAACTCGATGCTTCGCTTCGATGATACGGGGCTGGTGGTGAAGCAGCGCGATGCCTGGAACCAGGCGGACGGACGCCGCGAGCCGCCCGTCGGCTGGGGGCGCTAGGTCGCGACAGCCAGACAGTCCTGCCGTCGGTTGCCGGCACGCCGTGACGCTGTAGCTGTCACGAGCCACCTCCAACATCGGTCCATGCTTGCGGCCGTCGCGTGGAGCTCGGATCGGTTATCCACAGGAATCGCGATTCTCCACACGCGCCATCACTTTTCCACGGCTGATGCCGAGGTTCGGGGTGGTGGGTGCGGTCGGTGCGCGGCACTGTGGTGGCGGACATGAGCATCGACAAGTTGGCTCCCCAGGCGGTCGAGGCTGAGCAGAGCGTCCTCGGCTCGATCCTGATAGACCCCGAAGCCGCCCTCAAGGTCGCCGACTTCCTCCGGCCCGCCGATTTCTACCGTCAGCAGCACGCCGACATCTACGAGGCGATGCTCGGCCTCCACGGCCAGCGGGAGCCGATCGACCTGGTGACGCTCGCCGACGAGCTGGCAAGGCGCGAGCGGCTGGAGCAGGTGGGCGGTCCCGCCTACCTCGCTTCGCTGATGAACACCGTCCCCACCGCGGTGCACGTCGAGCAGTACGGCCGCATCGTCGAGCGCAAGTCCGTGCTGCGCAACCTGATCTCCGCTGCCGGCAAGATCGCCGCGGTCGGGTATGAGGAGTCGAATGACGCCGAGGTCGCCATCGACCGCGCCGAGGGGATCCTGTTCGAGATCAGCCAGCATCGGACGATGGGGGGATTCGAGTCGCTGGCCACCCTCCTCGGTCAGGCGTACGACCGGCTCGAGTACCTGCATGAGCACCGCGGCCAGATCCTGGGCATCCCCTCCGGACTCTCGCAGCTTGACACCCTGCTCGGCGGCTTCCAGCCCTCGGACCTGATCATCATCGCCGCTCGCCCGAGCGTCGGAAAGACGAGCCTGGCCCTGAACATCGCGCAGCACGCCGCCGTTCGCGAGTTGAAGAAGGTGGGCGTCTTCTCGCTCGAGATGAGCAAGGAGCAGCTCGCGCTGAGGCTTCTGTCCGCCGAGTCGGGCATCAACCCGCGTCCGTTGCAGAGCGGCTTCGTAGACGAGACCGACTGGTCGAAGATCGCGCAGGTGATGAACGACATGCACGGGGCACCGATGTGGATCGACGACTCCCCCGTGCTCACCGTGATGGAGCTGCGGACCAAGGCGCGTCGGCTGGAGGCTGAGCAGCGCGGCCTCGACCTGGTGATCGTCGACTACCTGCAGCTCATGCAGGGCTCATCCCAGCAGAAGGAGCCGAACCGGGTCCAGGAAGTGAGCGAGATCAGTCGCGGCCTGAAACAGCTCGCCCGCGAGCTGAAGGTGCCGGTCATCGCTCTTTCGCAGCTGTCGCGCGGGGTGGAGCAACGCGGCTCGCAGGAGCCTCGCCTTTCGGACCTGCGCGAGAGTGGGTCTATCGAGCAGGACTCGGACGTTGTGATCTTCCTGTACCGCGACGGAGAGCAGAACTCGGAGTCCGAGGTCGAGCTCATCAAGGCAAAGGTCGCCAAGCACCGCAACGGGCCCATCGGGGAGGTGCCTCTCCAATTCCGGAAGACGAACACGCGCTTCTACACGATGTCCGCTCGGGAGGAGGTGGCGGCCTACTAGGGCCGTCGGCGGGGCAGCCTCGCCAGACCCTATACACCCCGCAAACCCGAGTGTATAGTCCCGCGTTGGAACGTCCGGCCCCCAATGCTCAACCCGAGTCCGACCGATCCGGCACTCAAGTCGCACGCGATCAGCCCAGGCCAGGGGAACAGCAGCCGTCCAATCCCGGTCCGGGCGTGCGACACAGGAGGCATGGGAAGGGTGTACGCCGACAAGACCATCCGCTGTCGAGACTGCGGGATGGACTTCGTCTTCTCAGCCGGCGAGCAGCAGTTTTACGCGGAGAAGGGCCTCGTCAACGAGCCCCAGCGCTGCCAGAGCTGCCGCGCCGTTGCGAAGCAGAACCGCGCCCTGGGCATCAGCTCCGGAGTGGGGACGGGACAGCGGGAGATGCACGCGGCGGTCTGCGCCGAGTGCGGCGGGCAGGCGCTCGTCCCGTTCCTGCCGCGCAACGATCGGCCGGTCTATTGCTCCAGCTGCTTCGACAAGGTGCGCGCCACTCGGGCTTGACCCAGGGCTGATCGCGCCAGCCGAGGACCGACCGAGCGCCGCCGTCGAGGCGGCGCTTTCGTTTGTGCCGGTGCACGCCGGGCTGGCGATTTGCTCCGGAAGCGCCGAGTCCGCGCGGTACCATGGCTCCCTCCCACGCAACGAGGTCGAGCCGCCGCGCCATGTCCGTCATCGCCGTCGTCGGCGCCCAATGGGGCGACGAGGGAAAGGGCAGGGTCGTTGACTACCTGGCGCGTGACGCCGACCTGGTGATCCGGTACGGCGGCGGCAACAACGCGGGCCACACGGTCGTCAACCAGCACGGACATTTCAAGCTGCATCTGATTCCGTCGGGAATCTTTCACCCAGGCACCCGCAACCTGCTCGGCAATGGCGTGGTGATCAACCCACCGGCGCTCGTCCTGGAACTCGACGGGCTGGCGGCCGCCGGCTTCGATTGTGCAAACCTGTTCATCGCCGATCGTGCTCACCTGGTGATGCCGCACCACGTGCTCATTGACCAGCTCGAGGAGCGAGAACGTGGTGCAGCCAAGCTCGGGACGACGAGTCGCGGGATCGGGCCGGCCTACGTTGACAAGGTGGCTCGCCGCGGGATGCGGGTGGTCGACCTGATGGAGCCCGATGCCTTCGGAGCGCGCCTGCAGGTTGCCCTCAAGCGGGCGCGTCGGATCGTGGAGGGCTACTTCGGCGCGGGCGGCGCGGATGACGAGCTGCGCGAGACGATCGAGGCGGCGCTCGACGAGCAACGGGTCTGCAGCTCGTACCTGGCTGCCGGCGAGCGGCTGCGTTCGCACGTCGTCGATGGCGCGGCGCTGGTCGACTCGGCACTGGCGGAAGGTGAGCGGATCCTGCTCGAGGGCCAGCTCGGCACGATGCGCGACATCGATTGGGGAATCTATCCGTTCGTGACGTCGTCCTCCCCGATCCCCGGAGGAGCGAGCCTGGGCGCGGGGCTGCCGGCGGTCGCCATCGACCGGGTCCTGGGCGTGGCAAAGGCGTACACCACCGCGGTCGGCGCCGGGCCGCTGCCGACCGAGCTTGAGGAGGAGGACGGAACGTCTCTCCGCGAGCGGGGCGTCGAGTACGGCACCTCCACCGGGCGCGCGCGTCGCTGCGGCTGGTATGACGCGGTGGCCGTCCGATTCAGCGTCCGTCTGGCGGGCTACTCCTCGATCGCACTTACCAAGCTCGACGTGCTCGACGCCTTCGAGCAGATCCGCGTCTGCGTCGCGTATCGCGACGTCGCCACCGGCGACGACTGGACGACGGTGCCGGCATCGACATCAGTCTACGGGCGGCTGGAGCCGGTCTATGAGGAGCTTGCCGGCTGGCAGACCGACACGACCGGATGCCGAACCTGGGA
>DASQFY010000128.1:0-5849 GCA_035632895.1 Candidatus Dormiibacterota bacterium | reverse complement strand
GCGATGGCCTCAACATCCGCGTTCTCAACCTGAGCTTCGGCACCTACAGCGAACAGCCGTACGTGCTCGATCCACTCGCCTTCGCGGCCGAGGTCGCCTGGCACTCCGGCATCTTCGTGGTCGTCGCCGCCGGCAACGACGGCGGCACCACGGGTCGCCTCATGAACCCGGCGATGGACCCGTTCGTGATGGCCGTCGGTGGGGCGGACGCGAACGGGACGGTATCGGTCAAGGACGATGTCCTGCTGCCGTTCTCGGCACGCGGTGACGGCGTCCGCAACCCGGACCTCGTGGCGCCGGGCAAGTCCCTCCAGGGGCTCCGCGTCCCGGGCTCGTGGATTGACGTTACCTTCCCCTCGGGGCGGATCAACCGCCACTTCTTCCGCGGCAGCGGGACGTCCCAGGCTGCCGCCCTTGTCTCGGGCGCGGCCGCCCTGGTCATCCAGCAGCGACCCAGGATCAGTCCTGACGAGCTGAAGGCGCTGCTCACCTCCTCGGCGGTTGACCTGCCGGTCGCCGACGCGCGCGGCCAGGGCGCCGGGATGATCAGCCTCCGGAACGTGTTCAAGGCACACACGCAGCCATCGGTCCAGACCTGGCAGCGCTCGAACGGCACTGGGTCGCTCGAGCTGGCTCGCGGTGGCAACCACCTGGTCCTGGACGGCGTCGCCCTCGAGGGAGAGCGCGACATCTTCGGCCGGCCCTTCGACTCGGCCACCATGGCGGCGGCGACCCTCGCGGCCAACACCTGGAAGCGCGGCGTCTGGAACGGGTCGGCCTGGACCGGCAAGGGATGGCATGCCAACGAGTGGTCGGCCAACGAATGGTCCGGCGTGAGCTGGTCCGGCAACGAATGGTCGTCCTACAACTGGTCGGCCAACGAATGGTCCGCGAACGAGTGGTCGGCCAACGAATGGTCCTCCCTCGACTGGCTCGCGGCTGACTGGCCCCCGCTTCCGTGACCACGCTGCCGAGCGTGTGGCGGCGTCGCGGCGGCATCACGCCGGCAATTCGGGTTTGGCTGTTCATCGGCCTGCTGGCCGCCATGGCGGCGGCACTGTACCTCGGGGTCGTGCGGGATCTGCCGCCACCGCGCGCCCCGTTCACCCTCTCCTGGTGGCTGGTGGCGGCCTGCTTCTACGTCATCGAGATCAAGGTCGTCCACCTCCACTTCCGGCGGGGCGCGCACTCCTTCTCGCTGAGCGAGGTGCCGCTGGTCATCGGGCTCTTCTTCGCTGCGCCGGGTGACCTCGTCCTGGCCCATGCCCTGGCCGGCGGAGCCGCGCTGTTCATCCACCGCCGCCAGCAGACCGTGAAGCTGGCATTCAACGTCGCCACCTTCGCGCTCGGCACGGGGGTCGCGGTGGTGGTCTTCAACGCCCTGGCGCCCGGCATCGGCATCGGTCCTGAGCAGTGGGCCGCGGCCATCGCCGCGGTGCTGGCGTCGAACGTGGCCGGCATGGTCAGCGTGACCACCGTGATCTCGCTCTCCGAGGGGCGGCCGCGCTACCTGAAGATGCAGCAGATGGCGGCGATGAGCACGGTCGTCGCGCTCACGAACGCAACCCTTGCCCTGCTGGCGGTGACCCTCCTCCTCGCCGACGTACGTGCCATCTGGTTGATTGGCATTCCTATCGGGACGCTCTTCCTTGGCTATCGCTCGTACCTGGCTGAGCGCCAGCAGCACGAGACGCTGGAGCTCCTGTACGAGTCGAGCCGCATCATCCAGCGATCGCCGGAGGTCGATTCCGCCCTGGTCGCCCTGCTCGAGCACACGCGCCTGATGTTCCGCGCCGAGCGCGCGGAAATCCGCCTCTACGCCGCGGCCGAGGGGGGCGAGGTGCTGGGCACCTCGGTGGGACCCGGGAGCGAGGTCATCGTCATGCTCCCGCAGGATTCCCGCGAGACCGAGTGGCTGCGCCAGCGACTCGTTGCCGAGGGCGGCAAGGCATGCATCGTCACCCGCGAAGACGAGACCGATGACGGAGCGCCGCCGGCCGACATCCGCGACGCCATGGTCGCGCCGCTGCGCAATGACGCAGGACCGATCGGGATCATGGTCGTCGCCAACCGAATGGGCGACGTGACCAGCTTCACGGTCGACGATCTGCGGCTGTTCGAGACGGTGGCCAACCACGCCGCCACGGCCCTCGAGAACGGCCAGCTGGAGCGCTCGCTGGCCCAGCTCTCATCCCTGAAGGAGGAGCTCCGCTTCCAGGCCTATCACGACTCGCTCACCGGCCTCGCGAACCGTTCGCTCTTCATCGAGCAGGTGGAGCGCCAGCTGAACGACGTGCCGGGCGAGCTGCCGGTCGTCCTGTTCGTGGACGTCGACGACTTCAAGATCGTGAACGACAGCTACGGCCACGACACCGGAGACGCGCTGCTGGTGAAGATCGGCGAGCGACTCCGCGGCTGCGTGCGCAGCGACGACCTGGCCGCCAGGCTCGGCGGCGACGAGTTCGGCATCCTGCTGCTTGACGACGTGGAGCTCACCCGATCGCATCGCATCGCCGAACGGATCATCGCCGCGCTGCGGACGCCATTCGCGGTCAACGGGAAGGAGCTGCGCGTCGGGGCCAGCATCGGCATCGCGGCCAGCAACGGCACCGTCGAGGGACCCCAGGAGCTGCTGCGCAACGCGGACGTGGCGATGTACACCGCCAAGTCGCGCGGCAAGGCGCAGTCGGCGACCTTCGAGCCGGCGATGCACGCCACCATGATCCAGCGCCACGACCTGAGCGCCGACCTGCACCGCGCGGTCGGGCGCGACGAGTTCCTGCTCCGCTTCCAGCCGGTGGTCGAGCTGGCGCACGGCGAGATCGTTGGCGCCGAGGCCCTGATCCGCTGGCGCCACCCGCTCCGTGGCGTGGTGAGCCCCGCCGACTTCATCAACATCGCCGAGGAGAGCGACGTGATCCTCCCGATCGGGCGCTGGGTCCTGGTCGAGGCCTGCAAGGAGGCCCAGCAATGGGTCAGTCCGAAGGGTGGCGCGCCCTGGGTGAGCGTCAACCTCTCCGCGCGCCAGGTTCAGCAGGTCACCTTCCTGGAGGACGTGTCCACCGCGCTCCAGGTGACCGGCCTCCCGCCGGAGCGCCTGCTCCTCGAGGTCACCGAGACCCTGATGATGCAGGACCTGGACGGGACCGCAGACAAGCTGGCGGCCCTCAAGCGCATGGGCGTCCGCACCGCCATTGACGACTTCGGGACCGGCTATTCGTCCCTGAGCTACCTGCGCCGATTCCCGGTCGACATGATCAAGATCGCGCGCGACTTCGTCGACGTCGCCGAGGACGATGACTGGGCCTTCGCCCACGCCATCGTCAGCCTCGGCCAGCGGCTGGGCCTCCAGATCGTCGCCGAGGGCGTGGAGCACGCCACGCAAGCAGACCGATTGCAGCTCATGGGCTGCGAGTTCGCCCAGGGCTACTTCTTCGCGAAGCCGCTTCAGCCCGCGGCGATGGCCCAGCGCATCGCCGACAACCACCGTGGCCCGATGGGTGCCTCGCGCTCCAAGGTTCGCCCGCACCTCGCCTCGATCCCGGACCAGATCGGCGCCTGACCACTCACGGCCCCTGACCGTTCGCGGTTATTGCAGGTGGAAGCTCACGGACCCTTTTACGGTTGCGCCGTAGGTGATGCAGCGCCCCCAAACCTTGAGCCGGTAGTGAGTCAAGACTGTGCCGAAGCTCGCGGTGCCGGTGGCGCCCTGGTTCACAGCCACGCTTCCCACCACGTCGTACGTCTGCTTGCCGCAGCTTGAGGTCGTCAGCAGCTTGATCGAGCCTCCCGTAACCGCCCCTCCCAGATCACGGCGCCACCCGTTCAGCGCGAAATTGCCGCCGACCACCGCCGCGCTCGAGCCGACAGCGGTCGGCAGCGGGCCGTGCACGACCGTCGCCTGCCAGAACCCAGCGTCATCGGATGCACCTGCCACGCCAACGAAGATGCCGGTCGAGCTGGTCGCCGAGATCTCGCTGCCCCCCAGCCCATAGGTCACGTCAGTCGCGGCGAGCGATGTCGCCGGGACGCTCACAAGCGTCAGGCTGAGGGTGGCGGCGATGGTTAGCCTGCGCAATCGGTTCATGGTGCCCCTCCAGAACAGCTCGGCGGTGGCTCTGCCGGCCATCGCCAGCCGATTATCCACCCGATGAGCAATGCGGCTGCCTCGTCCCTAAGGCGGCTCGTATGCCTGCGTGGCGCCGGTCCACGCGAATCTGGAGAACGCGCCCTGGCGTAGTGCCCCGCCCACGATCAGGAATGCTTCGTCGATCGCCGCGCCATGCGCGCCGTGGACGGCGAATGGAGGCGCCAGCATCGGTTCCCAGGTGGCCTTCTCGCCCTGGCGGGTGTCGAGCTGCCAATGCCGGTCGATGACGGGCCCTGGGACGGCCGGATCCTCGCCGCCGGAGATGTAGATCACGCCGTCCAGGATCGCGTCCGACGCTCCGCTCGTCCCCTCTGGGAGGGGAGGCCCCTCGTGCCAGGTGTCGGCGACAGGGTCGTAGATGTCGACGCGGGCGTGGTTACGCCCGTCCGACCGTCCGCCTATGACCCAGATCTCGTTCTCGACGGCGACCGCCGCGATGTGGTCCCGCGGGCTGGGCATCTCGGCTGCGGCCGACCATGTCTGGGTGGCCGGGTCGTAGACGAGCACCCGTCCCGTCCCGCCGATCCCGCCCACCACGTACAGCCTGCCGCCGATCGCCAGCATGCGATGCCCCAGGCGTTCCTCAGGCATCGGCGTGTGGACCTGCCAGCCGCCCGCGCCCGTGGGCAGCGCCCAGAGCGTCTCCTGCGGCGCCCCGTCCGCCGATCCTCCGCCCGTCACATACACCGTGCCGTCCAGCCCAACCGCTGCCGCATGGTGGCGCGCCGCGGGGAGGGGAGGCCCGGCCTGCCACGCATTCCCTGCCGGTTCGTAGACCGATACCTCGTCGCTCGCCTCGAACCCCAGCCCGGTCAGCCCGCCGATCACGTACAGCCGATCCGCGGCCACCGCCGCAGCCGTCTCGCCACGCGCCGTCGGCAGTGTCGCGAGCAGGGTCCAACCTTCGGAGTCGCGCGGCCCGGGATTGGTCAGCATCATGGTCACCGGGTACGCCACCACGGCAAGGATCACCCCCAGGAGCACAACGATGGCGAGCCGCACCAGCCAGCGAGTCATCACCGTTGTTTATCGCAGCCCCGCGCAAGGTGCCGTGCTAGATGGCTGCGCAGTCCCGACCTATCGGCCGCCCCTTCTCGCGTCAAGGGCGGTTGTACGGCATGACATGTTGCCCTGGGACTGCTACTCGCCCGCTGTCGCTAACGTGATTTCCGCCAATGACGTTCTACAGATCCTTGGCGACGTGTCCGCCTCATGGGGCGCCGTCCGCACGCTCGACTCACGCTCGACTCAAGCTCGCCGAGCCTAACGCCCGCCTCAAACGGCCACGATCACCTCGCTCATGGTCCCCACACGAGCATCTGAGGAGAGCCATGGCGAAGGGCCCGGGCGAATGGCCCGGGCCCTCTGATCGCGCGACGGATGGGCGCAGATGCCTTCCTAGTCGTCGTCCTCTCCACCCTCGTCGTCGTCGCCGCCTTCGTCGTCGTCATCGGCCTCGTCTTCGTCCTCGGCCTCGTCTTCGGCGTCTTCGTCGTCATCGGCTTCGTCGGCCTCGTCAGCCTCATCAGCCTCGGCCGCGTCGTCGACGTCCTCGACGTCGGCTACGTCCACGTCTTCGACCGCCGCGTCGTCAACATCCTCGACATCGGCTACGTCCACGTCTTCGACGGCCCCGTCGTCGACGTCCTCGGCCTCATCGGCCCCTTCGTTCTCGACGTTCTCCTCCTCTGCGAACTCG
>DASQFY010000127.1:0-6270 GCA_035632895.1 Candidatus Dormiibacterota bacterium | reverse complement strand
AGCATGACCAGCCCGATGCCGCCGATGGTGGCGACCAGCGGCAGCAGCATGCGTAGCTCCGCCCAGCGCCAGGCGACGCCGTGGCCGAGGCGCGCCGGGCTAGCGTTCAAGGCGCATCCGGACGCGGCCGATCGTCAGCTCGTCGCCGAAGGAGAGGGCGACCGGGCGATCGATCCGATGCCCGTTCACGAGCGTCCCGTTGGTACTGCCCTGGTCCTCGATGAACCAGCTCCGCCCGCGGAAGGTGAGCATGGCGTGGTTGGCGCTGACGAAGTCGTCCTCGATGTAGATCGTGTTGTTCACGTTGCGCCCTAGGGAGTTGATCGGGCCGAGCGCGATCGCCCGACCGACGGGCGGCTCGTCCTCGGGTGACTCCAGCACGGAAAGCCGCCCGATGCCGGCCTGGCTGGCCACCTGCGCCTGCTCCGCGCTTCGCAGGTCGCGCAGCAGCGAGCGGGCGAAGCCGAGCAGGATCAGGTAGAGGAGCGCCAGGAAGCCGAGCTGCAGCACGAGGAGCAGGATCCGGAGGATCTCGCCGGTCATCTAGCGAACCTGGAACTCGATCTCCGTCGAGCCGATCCGGATGAGGTCGCCTGGGCCGAGCGCCACCTCGCTCACCGCCTGACCGTTCACCCATGAGCCGTTTCGGCTGCCCAGGTCGGCGAAGCTGTAGGCGCCGTGCTGGAGCTTGAGCTGGCAGTGGTGGCGACTGACCAGCGGGTCGTCGACGATGACGTCGTTGTCGCTGGCGCGCCCCACGCTGATCAGCGCGCCGCCGATGTCGAACTGCACAGGCGCCGCGCCGTTGGTGCGTACCAGCAGGTAGGCACGCGTGGTCGGGTCGGGGCCGGCCACGTCGTGTCCGGGACGAGCAAAGACGATGGTGTCGGAGGCCGGCAGCGGCCGATCGTCGCGAAGGCGCTCGCCGCTGTCGTCGACAACGTTTGCGGCGACCCGCACGTCACCCTTGCGTACGGCGGGGTCGGCCACGATCCGCACCTGCGGCCGAGCGACCAGGCTGTATCGCTCGTGGCGGGCACGTGCCAGCACACCGTGCGCCAGGTCGTCCTCCAGGGAGCCGCGGTACGACTCGAACGCCGCGTAGTCGCCCGGGTTGAGGTGGAGGTCGTACTGGTTCGGCACGATGACGCCGTCATCGCGGAATGACTTGGTCGTGTCCATGGCGCGCTCGATCCGCTTCGCCAGCGACACTGGCTGCAGGGTTGCCCCCATTCGTCCAGCCGGCGCCTCGAAGAGCCGCTCGAAGAACGCCTCGAGGCGTGCGAGGATGCCCACCGGCCGATGCTAGCACGGGGCGCCCGCGATGCTCGCCAACGGGTCGACGGGGTACTGACGGGGTACTGACGGGGTACCAACGTCGCATGCTGGAGTACGAATACCCCCGTAGGGGCCTCGGGAGGAGCGTCGCTATACTTGGCGTCCCTGACGTCCGCCCTCATGGGAACCTGGTGTCGACATGGCCGAAGCGCTGACTGAATCCTTCTGCGAACGGTGCGGGACTCGCTACGAGTTTGCCGCCCCGACAGAGCTGACCACGCTGCGCAAGACGCGCGGGCTGTTCTCCGGGCTCAAGAACTACATCATGAGCCAGGAGGCCCTGTCCGATTCCGTCACCGAGGCGATCCGCTCGGAAGAGGAGGCGTTGGCCGCGCAGCAGATGGAGGCCTTCCACGACTCCTTCAACTTCTGCATCGACTGCCGGCAGTACACCTGCAACAACTGCTGGAACGATGGGGCCGGTCGATGTCGCAGCTGTGTCCCGATCGCCGGGACCGATGACCTCCTCGAGCGGTTCGAGGCCACGTTCGAAGCGCAGCATCCCGAGCTCGCTGTGGAGGCGGACGTCCAGCGCCGCCTGGAGGTCGAGACCTGGCCGACCGCCGATCTCAGCAGGGTGGCCGACAACGGCGATGGCCCCACGGACTGGCCCAGCACCGAGCTCGCAACGATCCCGGAAGCCATCCCAACCCCGGAGCCCGTGCTCCAGCCGGAGCCCGAGCCGGTGGCGGCGGAGCTCGAGGTCGCGCCGCACGCGCCGACGTTGACGGTCCTCACGTGGGAGGAGGACGGGGAGTTCGCGCTCGAGCCCGAGCCGGAGCCGGTGGCCGCCGAGGTCGAGCCGGAGCCGGTCGTCGAGCCGGAGCCCGTGGCCGCCGACGTGGAGCCCGAGCCGGAGCCGGTCGTCGAGCCGGAGCCGGTGGCCGCCGAGGTGGAGCCCGAGCCGGTGGCGCCACCACCGATGCCACAACCGATCCGCCCGATCAGCGAAACCATCCTGCGTATCCCGCCCCCATCACCACCGCCGAGCGAGGAAGAGCGTGTTGCGGCCGCCGCGGACGACGCGTCGCTGGCCGCCCGCCGCGCCAAGCTCGACATGCTGGGCCTGGGTGACCCGGGCGAGGGTCCCGTCGGGCCCCAGCGGGGCGCGGCCCTTCCGTACCGCTCGAGCGGCGCATCGGTTCACCCAGGGGAGCTGGCCGCCCGGGCCGCGCACCAGCAGGCCGGGGCATCGTTCTGGGAGGCCTCGGCACGCGAGGTGGCCGGCGTGATCAGTCAGGTCGGCGTGCAGGAATGTGCGACATGCGGACTGTCGCTGTCGGCGTCCGCTCGCTTCTGCCGACGCTGCGGGACCAACCAGGCCCGCTCGGCCTAGTCCGCCGAGGGCTCGCTCGGCTTCCCGGCCGAAGTGCTCGATCCGCTGCTGCCGGCGCCGTCGCTCGACGTGGCCGCGCCCGCCGCATCACCACCAGCGGGCTTCTGCGCGGCGGGTGAAGGGGATCCAGCCCCCGACGTCGAGTCGGCAGAACGCGAGTCGGTCTTGTAGAAACCGCCGCCCTTGAAGATGATCCCGGTCGGATGGAAGACGCGGCGGAGCTCGCCACCACACCGCTCGCATGCGCTCGGCCCGTCCTCGAGCATGGAGTGAATCACTTCGGTGACGTGGCCGCAGGTGCGGCATTGGTAGTCGTAGGTCGGCACAGCGGGCCGCATGATGGCAGGCGGATACCGGGCGCGCAACGCGCCGGGCGGTTCAGGCGTTCGAGGTTCGCGAAACCAGGGTGGCCCACCACGGCCGGCGTGCGGGCTTGGCGGGCGCCACCGGGGCGCCGCTGGTGACCAACCGCGCGACGCTGTGCAGGTCGGTCGAGATCTGGTCGCGCGGGAACTTGGTGATGACCGGCGTTCCCTCGTTCGAGGCAATGACCGCCTTCGGCCCGTTCGAGACGATGGTGGCGCTGACCGGTAGGCCGAGAACCGACTCGATGTCTGCCATCCGGATGCCGTGATTGGCACGGTTGACCACTACCCGAATGATGTCGCCAAGGCCGACCTGCCGCGCGAGGTCCAGGAACTGCGAGCTGTTGCGCAGGGCGCCAACCTCGGGCGTGACGATGAGCAGGATCTCGCTGGCCAGGGTGAGCATCGCCATCGTCCGGTCGTCGTAGCCGGGGTGGTTATCGACAACCACGAACGAGTGATGCGCCTTGCCCCAGCGCAGCGCGGCGAGCAGGAGGTCGACGGTGACCTTTTCCGAGCCACCCGGGTCGGTGCCCCAGCTCAGCACGCGGACCCCGCTCGGCTCGTGCACGCTGACGCAATGCTCGAAGGCCGCATCGGTCCATTCGCTGGGCTGCGAGTCGGCCAGGTCGGCGAGCCCCATGCGGTACTTGACGGCGAGCACGGAGGTCACGTTGCCAACGCCCACGTCGGCGTCGAACAGGAGGACGCGTGCGCGCGTCTGCTCTCGAATGGCGACCGCCATGTTGACGGCGACGGTCGTCTTTCCCACGCCGCCCTTCGGCGCGAAAATGCTGATCACGTGGCCCTCACCGATGGCCGTACCGTCCTCGGACGTGGCGTCGCTCCAGCCGCCGGTCTCGCTCGGCAGGCCACGGCCGGTGCGAATCAGGAGCGCCTGGAGCCGATACACGAGCGCGTCGACCGGAACGGGCTTGACGGCGTACTCGTCGTTGGCGCCGGCAACGAGCGATGTCGCGAACTCCGGGATGTCGCCGCCGAAGAGCATGAGCGTGGGCACCGGGTTCGCGCCGTGGAGCGCGGCGTACAGATACGCGGCATTGTGCTCGGACAGGTCGCAGTCGAGGACCGCCAGGTCGATGGTCTCCCCGGCGTCGAGGCGGCGCGCCGCATCCTCGCCATCGGTGATCGTCTCGAAGCCAGCGCGCGCCAGCGCCTCAACATGCGCCGAGGCATCACCGGCTAGCGCGAGCAGGACAGTGGGTCGCTCCATGGCCTTCCTTCAGGGTCGCTCAACGTACAGTCACGGACCGCACAACTATCGGCTGGACCCACCCTCACGACAATGGGACTGAGGCCCATGCGGGGCCGCCGAAGGTACTCCCCGGCTCAGCCGCTGCGCACCATCCGCATGCCGCACTTCGGGCAGTAGAAGGCGCTGGCGCTGCCCGCCTGGAAGCCGCAATGCGCGCAGACCAGTCCGCTGCCCGCGCCGCCGCCGATCTGTGGCGCCCGCGCCACCTCGGCCGCGCCCAGGCTATAGCCGGTCGCGATCACCTGCTGGTAGAGGGAGCTGAGCAGGCGTTGGCCGATCCGCTCGGTGTCGCCCCGGAGGCCCTTGCCACCCCAGCCGATCACCGCGCGCACGATCAGCTCGCCGGAGAGCTCATCCCAGTGACTGGCCAGACCACCCACGATGGCGTTGTACTCCGGATACCCGCTCGTGTCTGTCTCCCCGTGCAGGAGCGAGCAGACGAAGGTATCGACGGTCATGTCCAGGGCGTCGGTCGCCTCGAGGATGTACAGGCCGTGCCGGGCGATCGGTCCCAGCTCGCGACGTGCCAGGACCCACTGCTGCATCTCGGTGAAGCGCTCGATCGACGGCGCGGCGTCGCTGAACTCGAGGGGCAGCGGCTCGATCAGCTCAATCGGCGATTTCGCCAGCGGCTCGAGCACGCCGGGCAGCATGCCGCGCACCGCGGGATCGGCCTGCATCCGCAGGCCATCGCTGGAACGGGCCAAGAAGGTCAGCTTCAGCGAGTATTGCTGCGCCGCGACCTCCTCCTGCATCGGGCTCGGTGGCGGTGGAGGCGGCGGCTCATCGCGCGTCTTGCGTCTGAGGAACGACAAAATTCGAGGCCCCTGGTGTGAGTCAGCGCGGCCGATTCTAGCAGCGCGACGGGGTGCAACCGCGATAGCCCGATCGGATGGTAGTCGGCGCGCACCCTGTCATGAGCGCTAGAGCCGACGCAGCTGTTCCTCCAGCTCGGCCAGTCGCTCGCGCTCGCGCGCGACCACCGCCGCTGGTGCCCGCTCGACGAAGCCGGCGTTCGCCAGGAGGCCGCGCAACCGCTCGATCCTGGCCAGTAGCCGCGCCCGCGCCTCGCCTCGCGCGTCCGTGCCGCCGCTCGGGGCGGGCGCTTCCAGCCAGGCGGTCCCGAGCCGAACCGCGGTGACCAGCGAGCCCTGCTCGCCGACGTCGGCGGAGTCCCGCAGATCGATCGGGCGGACCCGCGCCAGCGCGCTGATGTACGGGGCGCTCCGTTCGAGGACCGCGCGCGATGCCGCATCGGCGGGCACGACCGCAAGCGGCAGCCAGGCGCCGGCGGGCAGGCGTGCCTCGGTGCGCAGGTTCCGCACGCCGCGCACCAGCTCCGCGAGGTCGGACATCTCGACCTCGCTCGCCTCGTCGCGCCCGCCATCTGCCGGCCAGGCCGCGACGATCAGCAGCGGTTCACCGTTCGTGGCGCGAGGCTCCACCTCGTGAAGCGTGGCCCACACCTGCTCGGTGATGAAGGGCATGATCGGATGCAGCAGGCGGAGCATGCCGGCCAGGCAGTCGGCGGCGGTCCGCCACACACGTGCCTGCTCGCCCGGCAGGGCATCGGGCCGGCGGAGATCGACCTTCGCCATCTCGACGAACCAGTCGCAGTAGTCGCTCCACGCGAAGTCGTAGATGCCGGCCGTGTAGCCGCCAAGGTCGAGGCCGTCGAGCTGGCGCGTCGCTCGCGCCGTGGCCTCCGCCAGGCGGGAGCGGATCCAGCGCTCGGGGAGGTTGGCGTCGCCATACGGCTCGGCCAGCTCGTCCGGGCGGGCGCCGAGCACGAACCGCGCGGCGTTCCACAGCTTGTTGGAGAAGTTCCGCGCCCCATCGAGCTTCGCATCGGTCAGCTGCTGGTCGCTGGCTGGCGCCGTCCCGACCGTTAGCGCGAAGCGCAGGGCATCGGCGCCGATCTCGTCGATCATCTCGAGCGGGTCGATGACGTTGCC
>DASQFY010000126.1:0-15212 GCA_035632895.1 Candidatus Dormiibacterota bacterium | reverse complement strand
GCGACCGGGACGCCGGGTGCGAACGAGGCGGCCGACACGGCCGCGGCGGTGGCGTACCGGTCGGCGCCGGCGTGGCGCACGACGGCAAGCGAGCTCGGAACGGGCGGCGCGCCGGGGTTGGCGAAGGAGGCGGACGGGTTGCCGGCATAGCCGAACCAGTAGTCCATCCCTCCGTGGCCGGAGGTGCGCTGGATCCAGACCTGCTTCCCTGCCAAGTCGGAATGGCCGAAGTGGCGCTGGGCGACCGCGTCGTAGCCGGGCGCGTTGCGGGCGACGTCACCGTAGGTCATGGTCGGGTTGCGCAGGATGAGGTCGACCAGTCCCGACGCGCCGTTGCCGACGTCGGTCGCGAAGTAGGCGCTGGCACCCTTCTTCAGAACCGGATAGCTGAAGTGGCGCACCCGCTGGTAGGCCACCGACTCCGTTGCCTTGACGTCGAATCCTTCGCCGGCGCCGGGGGCGTAGCAGGCCTTGTTGTAGATCATCACGAAGCCGGGCGCCGGGTTGATCCCGCCGGTGCAGTACTGCCGCTGCGCAGCGCCGTCCGAGCTGGTCAGCGTGCCCAGCAGCGCCTTCTCGCCGCAGTAGACCATCGTCGTCGACCAGTTGTCCGAGTCGCCGTTGGTAGTCGTTCGGTTCAGGCCCCAGCCGTTGGTGCGATCGGTGAGCTCGGTGCTGCCATACGGATTCGGGTAGCCGTTGCCGTGGCCCAGGTAGACGATGATATTGGCTCCGTTGACCGCGGCGCGCACGTTCGCCCAGGTGGCGTTCGGGGAGTAGACCTTGACGACCGTGGCACCGGCTGCCACGGCGGTGGCCGCGATCGCGTCACCCGTGCTGCGGTAGCTGGCGGTCTGCGCACCGGTCGGCCCGACGATGATGACCACCTTCGGTGCGGCGGCGGCCACCGGGCCGACGGCGAGCACCGTCCAGGCCAGCGCCAGGGTGATGGCGGTAACGATCGCCGTGCGGATGCGGTCTCGCAATGCGGGTCTCCAGGCTCAGATCCGGTGGTCGCCAGCCGGTTATGCGGCCAGGCGGAATGTGTCTGAGCCAAGGCTATCGGCGCCATGAGCCAAAGCCCATGCCCCGATGGTCCGCGCGCTTGCGACGATGGGCCCATGTGCGTCCGGGCAACCCCGGACGAACGTCGACGGTCAGTCCTGGCGGAAGTCGAGGACCACCAGCAGCCGCTCGAGGCGGCCGAATTCCAGGGCGGCATTGATGAACGCGGTCTGGGTCAGGGCATTGGTGTCCTGCTCCACGGCCAGGACATGGCCGATCAGGAGACCCTTTGGATACGGGCTGCGGGCGACCGCCTGCTCGAGGGCGAGGCCGGCGGTGACGATCGTGTCGCCGATGGCAACCTCGTCGGTGACGTCGACCTGGACCATGACCAGCTGTCCGCCGAGCTGCCCCTGCACCAGGCCCAGCGCCTGGCTCTGCTGATCGAGGGCAACCACGCTCGTGCGGGTATCGACCATCAGCCTCACGGTGGCGGTATCCGAGCCGACGGACACGACGGTGCCCGCCAGCGCGCCGGCTCCCTCGGCCGAGCCGACCACCGGCATGCCGACCGCCAAGCCGTCGCTGCTGCCGGCATCCACCCCCACCTCCCAGGTGAAGTTGCTCGGGTCGCGGCTGATGATCCTGACCGGCAGCAGGTCCATGTCCAGGGACTCGGTCAGGCCCAGCAGCTCGCGCAGCTCCGCGTTCTCGGCCGCAGCTCCCTCGAGCTCCGCGATCCGCTGCTCGGCGCCGGCGAGGCGACGACGCAGGTCGTCGTTCTCGGTGCGCAGCCGATCGATCTCGCCGATCGTCCCGAAGATGCCCGTCACGGCCCCACCCATCCCGGCGATCGCCTGCCGCACCGGGTCGAGCGCCCTGGCGCTGACGCGCTGCAGGCTGAGCGCGGCATCGGTCCGGGAGGCGAGCAGGAGGAGCAGCGAGACGATCGCAAAGGCCGCGAACCAGAGGCCGGTGCGCGTTCGCCGGTGCGGGCTGCCGATCATCGCTCAGCGACCAATAGGGCCGCGCCGCCTAGCGCGGCGCGCGGGTGAACTGCTCGCTGACGAGGACGCGCTCCAGGCTGTCGAGCTCCTCCAGGACGCGACCGCAGCCGCGCACCACGCAGGTGAGCGGATCGTCAGCGATGTGGACGGGCATCTGGGTCGCCTCGGCGACCCGTTGGTCGAGCCCACCGAGCAACGCTCCGCCGCCGGCGAGCACGATGCCCTGGTCCATGATGTCGGCCACCAGCTCTGGCGGCGTCTCCTCGATCGTCTCCTTGATTGCGTCGATGATCTCGGCGACCGATGGCTCGAGCGCCTCGCGGATCTGGTCGCTGCCCACCTCGACGCTGCGCGGCAGGCCGGTGAGCAGGTCCCGCCCGCGGAAGGTGGTGGTACGCGGGTTCTCGGTCGGGTAGGCCGAGCCGACCGCGATCTTGATCTCCTCGGCGGTGCGCTCGCCCATCAACAGGTTGTACTCGCGCCGCGCGAAGCTGACGATATCGGTGTCCATCTCGTCGCCGCCGATCCGGATGCTGCGGCTGACGACGATGCCGCCGAGGGAGATGACGGCGACCTCGGTGGTGCCACCCCCGATGTCCACGATCAACGACCCGGACGGCTCGCTCACGGGCAACCCCGCCCCGATGGCGGCCGCCATCGGCTCCTCGATCAGTCGCGCCCAGCGCGCACCGGCATTGATCGTCGCGTCGCGGACGGCACGCTTCTCGACCTCGGTCACGCCTGACGGGATTCCGACCAGGACGCGGGGCCGAGGGATGCGAGCGTATCGGTCATGCACCTTCTGGATGAAGTAGCGGATCATCTGCTCGGTGACGTCGAAGTCGCTGATCACGCCGTCGCGCAGCGGCCGGATTGCGACGATGTTGGCCGGGGTGCGACCCACCATCCGCTTGGCCTCGGCGCCGATGGCCAGCACCCGCTTGCTGCGGGTGTCCATGGCCACCACCGACGGCTCGCTGATGACGATCCCGCGGTGGCGGACCGTAACCAGCGTGTTCGCCGTGCCGAGGTCGATCCCGACATCGTGGCTGAGGAGGCCGAGCAGGCCGTCGAAGAGTCCCAAGTTGCCTCCGGCTGCCGGTGGGCCAGCCCGTGGCACGACAGGGCCGGTAGTGAGAAGGCGCGCTGCTGGTGCGTCCGGGCATCGCCAGGCGCGGGAGCAACCCTAGCATACGGGTCCACGCAGGAGCCTTTCGCGCCGCGGTAAGGTGTGCTCGATGGCCACGCCCTCGACCTCGCATCGACTCGCCCCGCCGGCAGACGCGGCGCAGCGCCTGGTGCACGGCGAGGAGCCAGACCCGCACGCCGTCCTTGGTCCTCATCCACTCGAGGACGGTAGCGTGGTCCGTGCCTTCCACCCGGAGGCGAGCGGCATCGAGCTGCTGCGTTCGGGCGAGGCGCCGATGCCGATGGAAGCCCTGGGCGACGGCCTGTGGGCGGCCTTCCTGCCCGGGCCGGCTGCCCCCGCTCCGTATCGCCTGCGCCTGCGCTTTCCCGCCGGCAGTGACTGGGAGCACGACGATCCGTATCGCTTCGGACCCACCCTCGGCGAGCTGGACCTGCACCTGTTCAACGAGGGGACGCACGAGCGGCTGTGGGAGGTGCTCGGTGCGCACCCGCGCACGATCGAGGGCACGGCGGGGGTCTCGTTCGCCGTCTGGGCACCGAATGCCCGTGGCGTGCGGGTGGTCGGCGACTTCACCCGCTGGGACGGCAGGCTCTTCCCGATGCGCGTGCTCGGCACCTCGGGCGTCTGGGAGCTCTTCGTTCCGGACATCGGCACCGGCGAGCTCTACAAGTTCGAGGTGGTCGGGCACGACGGCGTCGTCCGCCTGAAGGCCGATCCGCTGGCGTTCGCCATGCAGGTGCGGCCGGAGACCGCGTCGCGGGTATGGGATGTGTCACACGACGACACCTGGACCGATGGGCCCTGGCTGGCCGCCCGGGCGACACGCGATCCGTATCGGGCGCCGATGGCGGCCTACGAGGTGCACCTCGGCTCCTGGATGCGGCGCCCAGACGGCAGCTGGCTCGGCTATCGCGAGGCGGCGGCGCAGCTGATCGCGCATTGCCGGCGCTTCGGGTTCACCCACGTCGAGCTGCTGCCGGTCGCCGAGCACCCCTTCGACGGGTCGTGGGGCTACCAGGTTACCGGCTATTACGCGCCAACCGCCCGCTTCGGCTCGCCGGACGACTTCCGCGCGATGGTGGACGCGCTGCACAACGCCGAGATCGGTGTGATCGTCGACTGGGTGCCGGCCCACTTCCCGACCGATGACTTCGCACTGCGCGGCTTCGACGGCACCCCGCTGTACGAGCACGCCGACCCCCGGCGCGGCTCGCACCCCGACTGGGGCACCCTGATCTTCGACTTCGGCCGGCTGGAGGTGCGCAACTTCCTGGTCGCCAACGCGCTCTTCTGGCTCGATCGGTACCACATCGACGGCCTGCGGGTCGATGCCGTCGCCTCGATGCTGTACCTGGACTACTCGCGCACGAAGGGCCAGTGGGAGCCGAACCGCTACGGCGGCAACGAGAACCTGGAGGCGATCGCCTTCCTTCGCGAGCTCAACGAGAAGGTGTACGGTCGCCATCCCGGCACCTTCACCATCGCCGAGGAGTCGACCGCCTTTCCCGGCGTGACCCGGCCGACCTACCTGGGCGGTCTCGGCTTCGGGTTCAAGTGGGATATGGGCTGGATGCACGACACGCTCGCCTACTTCCACGAGGACCCCATCCACCGCCCTTACCACCACCATCGGCTAACCTTCCGGGGCCTGTACATGCATACCGAGCACTACGTCCTGCCCCTCTCCCACGACGAGGTGGTCCACGGCAAGGGCTCGCTGCTGGGGAAGATGCCCGGCGACGAGTGGCAGCGCTTCGCCAATCTGCGCTCGCTGATGGCGAACCTCTACACCCAGCCGGGCAAGAAGCTCCTGTTCATGGGCTCGGAGCTGGCGCCGATGGAGGAGTGGAACCATGACCGGGCGCTCCCCTGGGCACTGGCGGAGGAGCCGATACGCGCGGCGTTCGGGCGCTACCTCGCCGACCTTGGGGCGTTGTACCTCGATAACCCGGCCTTTTGGGCGGCCGATCCCGACCCGGGAACCTTCGCCTGGATCGATGCCTCGGACGTCGAGTCATCGGTCTTCTCCTACGTCCGCCGCGCCGGCGAGAGCGTGTTGGTGGTGGTCCAGAACCTCACCCCTGTTGCTCGCCACGGGTACCGCCTCGGGCTGCCGCAGGCCGGCCGCTGGGAAGAGGCGCTCAACTCGGA
The DNA here is from genome assembly GCA_035632895.1 of Candidatus Dormiibacterota bacterium. Lineage (GTDB taxonomy): Bacteria > Chloroflexota > Limnocylindria > QHBO01 > QHBO01 > DASQFY01. The sequence continues at coordinate 9,899 of DASQFY010000126.1, read as the reverse complement.
CTCGGAGCACTACGGCGGGGCGAACGTGGGCAACCAGGGCGCCATCGTGGCAGACGCGACGAGCTCGCACGGGCAGCCGGCGTCCGCGGCGCTGACCCTGCCAGGGCTTGCGACCATCGTGCTCCGGCCGGTCGCGACCCCGCGCCGCTAGGCTTCAGCGGCGCAGCGCCCGGGCCAGACGAGCCACGATCGGATCGCGGCGCATCGACTCGAGCGAAGCGGGCAGCGCCAGCGACCAGTTGTCGCGCGCCGGCTCCATCGTCCCCGGCAGGTTCGGCCTCTCCGGGACGAGCAGCGCGTCCTCCAGGTTCGCGACGGCCAGGACCGATGGTGCGGCCGCGATGGCGGCATGTGCGGCCAGCACCACCTTCTCGAGCGGTGCTCGGCGGCTGACCCCTGCGGTCTTGGTGAGGCGCGCCAGCAGCCGCTCGGCGGCGGCCGCGTCAGGCGGCACGCCGGCTCGCTGCTGATCGAGGAGGTCGGCGCCGGCCCACAAGCCCGCGATGGTGGGCAGGTCGTGGGTGGTCACCGCGGCGAGCGCCGCACGCGGCCAGCTCGTGGGCGGACGTCGCTCGAAGAAGGCGAGCCGGATCGAGAGGATCCTGGCGGCCGCCAGCCTGCGGCGGACCCCCGCCGCGACCGTGCCCAGGTCTTCGCCGATGACGATGGCGCCGGCACGGCGGCTCTCGATGGCCAGAATCGCCAGCAGCTCGTCGCTCGGCATGGCGACGTAGGCTCCGCCGGCCGGAGCGCTGCCGCGCGGAACCCACCACTGGCGGAAGAGGCCCAGCACGTGGTCGATGCGCAGGCCACGGGCGGACCGGAGGGTGGCACGGATCGTCTCGATGAAGGGGGCGTAGCCGGCCTGGCGCAGGCGGTTCGGCACGAACGGCGGCAGTCCCCAGTCCTGGCCGGCGAGGTTGAACGGATCGGGCGGCGCCCCCAGCGCCACGTCCAGGGCGAGCTGCCGCTGCCAGGCCCACGCGTCGAAGCCCGCCGGGTCGAAGCCGATCGGCAGGTCGGCGATCAGGTCGACGCCGGCGCCGCCCGCGGCGGCGAGCTGGATGTCGAGCAGCCACTGGATCCAGGCATGGAAGGCGACCCGGTCGCCAAGCCGGCGCGCCGCGGCCGCCACGGCCGATCCCTCAGGGCGCCGCAGCCCAGCGGGCCAGGTGGGCCAAGCGGGACCGTGGACCTCGGCGAGCGCGGCAAAGGTGGCCCATTGGCGCAACGGCCCACCGCCGGCCGCCTCGAAGGTGGCCAGCCGGTCGCGCACCGCCGGTGCCCGGGCGCCGCCCGCCGCCCAGATGCACTCCAGCGCCGCAAGCTTGTGGCGGAGTACGGCGGATCGATCGATTCGCCGGTCAGCGTTCAGCTTGCGCGCCGCGCGGGCGATCGGCGCGAGCTCGGCCGCTGCCAGCTCCCTGCCGGGGACCGCCTCGACGGCGAGGTAGAGCGGGTTGCGGAATCGGCGCGTGCTCGGGTAGTACGGGCTCGGTTCGGGAAGCGGCCCCGGATTGACCGCACCGAGTGGGTTCAGCAGGATCGCTTCCGCGCCGAGGTCGGCCGACCAATCCGCCAGCATGCGCAGATCGCCGAGGTCGCCGATGCCCCAGCTCCGGCGAGAGCGCGCGCCGTAGAGCTGCGCCGCCCAGCCCCACGCCCGCATCCCGGCCGGCAGATGGCAGCGGGCCGGCGCCATCAGCAGCAGCTGGTCTTCACCCTCGCGGCGCAGGCGGTGGTAGCCGAACGGCAGGTCGCGCGGCAGCCGATCGACGCGACCAAGCGTGGTGCCGTCCTCGAGCACCAGCTCCGCCTCCGGCGCCAGGGCCTGCCCGGGCCGGCCGAGCCGCACCGGCTCCATCATCCCTGACGGCGGCGGCGCGGCCGGATCCAGGCCCATCGCCGCCAGGACCGCCTCGCGCGCCGACGCCGGCACCGATCGGCGGATGCCCCACGCATCGACGTACGTATCCATCACCGCGGCCCGCGGGTCGATTGCGCCGCCGGACACGCCCTCAGGCCCTCGGCTGACGCAGGAGGATCACCGAGCGTGCGGCGAGCGGGTAGCTCGATCCACCGTCGTGCTGCGGCCCGTCATCGGTCGGCGGGATGTCCGGCCGGCTGGTGTCCACCATCAGCCGCCATCCTGAGGAGGCCCCGTCCGGGAGCCGGAAGTCGACCCCCTCCTCGGCGGCGTTGAGGACGAGCAACAGGGTATCGTCCACGATCCGCTCGCCACGTGGCCCGCGCTCGTCAATGGCGTCGCCGGCCAGTCTCAGGCCGATGGTGTCGACCGCTTCGGCACCCCACTGCGCATCGGTCATCTCGTGCCCGTCCGGGCCGTACCAGGTCAGGTCCTTCACGGTCGATCCGCGGATGCGCCGGCCCTGGAAGAAGCGGCGGCGGCGGAGCACGGGATGGGCGCGGAAGATGCGGATCATGGCGCGCGTGAAGTCGAGCAGCTGCCGGCGCGTTTCGTCCAGGCGCCAGTCGAACCAGCTGATCTCTCCGTCCTGGCAGTAGCCGTTGTTGTTGCCGCCCTGGGTGCGGCCGATCTCGTCGCCGCCCAGCAGCATCGGGACGCCCTGGCTCAGCAGCAGGGTTGCCACGACGTTGCGCTTATGCCGCTCGCGCGCGGCGACGATCGCGGGGTCGTCGCTCGGGCCTTCCACCCCGAAGTTGCGCGACTCGTTCTCGCTCTCGCCGTCGCGGTTCTGCTCCCCGTTCGCCTCGTTGTGCTTGCGCTCGTAGCTGACCAGGTCATTGAGGGTGAAGCCATCGTGCGAGGTGACGAAGTTGATGCTGGCATGCGGCTGCCGCCCGCCCTGCGCATAGAGATCGGACGAACCGGACAGCCGGTAGGCCAGCTCGGCCGCCTGCCCACCCGTCCCACGCCAGAAGCGCCGCACCGTGTCCCGGTACTTGCCGTTCCACTCGGCCCAGCCGGCCGGGAAGTTGCCGACCTGGTAGCCGCCCTCGCCGAGGTCCCAGGGCTCGGCGATGAGCTTGACCTGGCTGATGAGCGGGTCCTGGTGGACGATGTCGAAGAAGGAGCCGAGCCGGTCGACGTCGTGCAGCTCGCGCGCCAGCGTCGAGGCCAGATCGAAGCGAAACCCGTCGACGTGCATCTCGCTGATCCAGTAGCGCAGGCTGTCCATGATCAGCTGCAACGTCCGCGGGTGGGTGACGTTCAGGGTGTTGCCCGTGCCGGTGTAGTCGACGTACTGGCTGCGATCCTCGGCCGAGAGGCGGTAGTACGCGGCGTTGTCGATGCCGCGGAAGGCCAGCGTCGGGCCGAGGTGGTTCCCCTCTCCGGTGTGGTTGTAGACGACGTCCAGGATCACCTCGATCCCGGCATCGTGGAGCCGCCTGACCATGGTCTTGAACTCGGTCACCGGCTCGCCCGTGGCGCTGAAGCGGCTGTCGGGCGCGAAGAACCCGATCGTGTTGTAGCCCCAGTAGTTGCTGAGCCCGAGCTCCACCAGCCGCCGGTCGTTGACGTGATGGTGCACCGGCAGGAGCTCGACCGCCGTCACGCCCAGTGAGGTCAGGTACTCGACCGCCGCGAACGAGCCCAGCCCGGCGTAGGTGCCGCGCAGCTCCGGCGCCACGTCGGGGTGCTGCTGGGTGAAGCCCTTGACGTGGACCTCGTAGATGAGCGTCTGCTCCCACGGCGTGCGCAGCAGGGTGTCGCCGCCCCAGGTGAAGGCCGTGTTGACCACCACGCTCTTGGGCACATGCGCAGACGAATCGCGGTCGTCGGGCACGCCCTCCGACTCGGCGCCGATGCGATAGCCGAACAGGCGGTCGCTCCAGTCGATCGGGCCATCCAGGCGCTTGGCGTAGGGGTCGATCAGCAGCTTGTTCGGGTTGAACCGATGGCCATCGGCGGGCTCGTATGAGCCGAAGACGCGGTAGCCGTAGCGCTGCTCCGGCGCGATATCAGGAAGGTAGCAGTGCCAGACCTTGTCGGTCTGCTCGACCAACCTGACGCGCTGCTCCGTGCCATCGGGCTCGAACAGGCAGAGGTCCACCGCGCTGGCATTCTCGCTGAAGATCGCGAAGTTGACGCCGGTGCCATCCCAGGTCGCGCCGAGCGGGTAGGGCACCCCTTCCCAGACCCGGACGTTCACGCCAGCAGCTCCTCCAACGCGACGAGCGGCAGCCAGGTCCATTCGGGACGGTTGTTGGCCTCGTAGCGCACCTCGTAGCAGGCCTTCTCCAGCTCGAAGGCCGCGAGCAGCGCCTCCCCGCCCTGCGGTACGCCGCCATAGGCCGACAGGAACGCCGCTCGCGCGTCGGGCAGCCAGGGCTGGGGCTCGAAGCCGATGGCGCCGCTGCGCTGCGCCGTCCGTGCGGCATAGTCGAGCGAGCGCAGCATGCCGGCCACGTCGCGCAGCGGAGAGCCCGGCTGCCGGCGCTCGAGCAGGGGTCGCGCCGGCTCACCCTCGAAGTCGATGATCGCGAAGCTGTCTTCGGTGCATAACAGCTGCCCGAGGTGGTAGTCGCCGTGAATCCGCGTGACCGGCACCGCGCCGGCCACCTCGATCGCCCCCATCCGCTTCACGATCTCCGGCCCAATCGCCTCCAGTCGGCGTCGCGCCTCGCCGGCCAGAGCCTGGATCGCCCCCGCCAGCTGCGCCTCCGCCGAGCGGCGCCATGCGGCGAGCTCATCCGCCGTCGCCGGCCGGGCGGGAAACCCCGGCGCCTCGGGCTGGGAGGCGAGCGCGGTGTGCAGCTCGGCAGTGATGCCGCCGATCTGCGACACGCCGACGAGCCCCTCGGCCGTGCCCTCGGGACCAGCCGCCAACCGGCCGAGTATCCAGCCCCAGGCGTCGCCTTGGGCGGGTATTAGCGCCTGCAGGATGGCGGCGTCGGAAGCCTCACCCTCAGCTGGGAGGTAGCTGATCGCGCCGGCGAGGATCGGGGTGTGGCTGAAGCCCGCCGCGGTGAGGAAGGCGCTCATCTCCACCTCCGGGTTGATGCCCGGCTCCAGCAGGCGATAGACCTTCAGGAACAGCCGATCGCCGAGGACTGCCGCGCTGTTGGATTGCTCGACCGCCAGCCGGCGCTCGTCCAGCCGGGCCGCCTCGGGCGCGCCGCCGGGCAGCAGCTCGGGCAGCGCGGGGCTCGGTTCGAAGGCGAACCGCCCGACGGGGGTCGGCAGCACCGCGCCGGCCGCGATACCGGCCGCGAGCGATCGCCAGATCCCCTCCCCGTCGTGCGGTTCTCGGAAACCGTCCCCTGCCCTCACCGCCGGCACCAGGTACCGGTCCTCGCCGCCGTCCTGATATGCGACGGAGAGGACGAGCAGCCAGCCGATGCCGCCGGGCAGCTCGGCACTGTCATGCAGCGTCACCTCCGCCACCCGCCGCGTCTTGGCACGAAACCAGCGCTGTCCGGCGATCCACTCGGCGTCGAGCCCGGGGGCCCGACGGACGAGGCGATCAGCCGGCACCGTCGGCGCCATCGGTCAGTACGAACCAGTAGAAGCCATGAGGGCCGAACGTGAGCAGGTACGGTAGCTCGCCGATACGTGGGAACCGGACACGACCGATCATCTCCATCGGCACCCTGCCGGCAAAGCGCCCCAGGTCGAGCTCAACGTACTGCGCAAAGCGCGACAGGTTGGCGACGCACAGGACCGAGACCCCCTCGTGCTCGCGCAGGTAGGCCAGCACGTGCCGGTTCTCCGGGTGCAGGAACTCAAGGGCGCCGCGACCGAAGGCGGGGTATTCGCGACGGACGCGGATGATGCGCCGCATCCAGTGCAGCAGCGAGCCGGGGACGCGCTCCTGTGCCTCGACGTTGACCGCCTGGTAGCCGTACACCGGATCGACGATCACCGGGGAGTAGAGCGCGGCCGGGTCGGCGCTCGAGAAGCCGGCGTTCCGATCGCCGGTCCACTGCATCGGCGTTCGAACACCGTTCCTGTCGCCGAGGTAGACGTTGTCGCCCATCCCGACCTCGTCGCCGTAGTAGATCACCGGCGTGCCGGGCATCGACAGCAGCAGCGCGTTCAGCAGCTCGATCCGGCGGCGGCTGTTGTCGACCAGGGGCGCGAGCCGGCGCCGGATGCCCAGGTTGATGCGTGCGCGCTTGTCGGCGGCGTACTCCGCATACATGTAGTCACGCTCTTCGTCGGTGACCATCTCCAGGGTCAGCTCGTCGTGGTTCCGCAGAAAGAGCGCCCATTGGCATTCCGGCGGGATCTGCGGCGTCTGCTCCATGATGTCGACGATCGGCGTGCGGTCCTCCTTGCGGAGGGCGATCCAAATGCGGGGCATGAGCGGGAAATGGAACGCCATGTGGCACTCGTCCCCGTCGCCGAAGTAGGGGCGCACGTCCGGCGGCCATTGGTTCGCCTCGGCCAGCAGCATGCGGCCGGGATTGCGCTGGTCCAGGGCCGCCCGCAGGCGCTTCAGCACCGCGTGAGTCTCCGGCAGGTTCTCGCAGTTCGTCCCCTCGCGCTCGACGAGGTACGGCACCGCGTCCAGCCGCAGCCCGTCGACCCCCATGTCCAGCCAGAAGCGCATCACCCGCAGCAGGGCCCTGAAGACCGCCGGGTTGTCCCAGTTCAGGTCCGGCTGATGGCCGAAGAACCGATGCCAGTAGTACGCCTGGCTCTGGTGATCCCACGCCCAGTTGCTGGTCTCCGTATCGGTGAAGATGATCCGGGCATCCGGGTAGCGATGATCGTCGTCCGACCACACGTACCAGTCCCGTCGCTGGTTGGTGCGTGACGAGCGCGACTCGACGAACCAGGGGTGCTGGTCGCTGGTGTGGTTGACCACCAGCTCGGTGATGACGCGCAGTCCTCGACGCTTCGCCTCACGAACGAAGGCCCGAAAGTCGCGGCGCGTACCGTAGTCCGGGTGGACGTTTCCATAGTCGGCGATGTCATAGCCGTCGTCCCGCAGCGGGGACGGATAGAACGGCAGGAGCCAGACCGCGGTGACGCCCAGGCTGGCAATGTAGCCCAGCTTCTTGGTCAGGCCGGCGAAGTCACCGATGCCATCCCCCGACGAGTCGGAGAAGGCCTTCACGTGCAGCTGGTAGATGATCGCTTCCTTGTACCAGAGCGGGTCGTCGACGGGCTGCACCTCCGGGGTGGCAGTGGGAGAAGCCTCAAAGGTCCGGGTCATGGCGAGAGGGTAGCGGGACGATGGCTCAGGCGGGAGGACCAGGCGGTCGGGGTTGTGCCCCGTCCGCCCGGACCACGTCCGGCCCGCGCCCAATTCCCAGCCACGGGGACCAACGGCGCTCGGCGGGCGTTTGAACCACCGCCACGTTGCGTACCTGCCGCCCGCCGGGAATTACTGCGCATCGGAGGAGGGTGGGCTCAATAATTCCCCGAAGACTGGACATACGAGAAAGCAGGAAGCCCTGGCGCCGGGGTGGAGCTGGGTCCCGGGGTTTCCAGCGTGCGGGTCATGCCCCAGAGGGTAGCCGGACCGAGGTGACCCAGGCGCCGCGCGGCGGCGGGATCATGCTGTCTATAAACCGATCCGGCTCGATCCAGATGATCCCCGCAACGTCAAGCCGTCTTGCGGACACGTCGCCCACAACGCGGAGGATCGAAGGTTCGCCATCGGCAAACCGAACGCCGACGACCGCCGACACCGGCGAGGGCGGTGCAGTTGTGGCTTGGAGCCCACAGAAGGCACCTGGGATGCATCCGCGCCACCCGAGGACCACGATTGCCTCGACCGGGGCCGACCCGCCGATCTCAGTCAGCACAGCTTCGGCAACGCGGCCGCAGTGGTAACCCAACAGCTCCTGACCCGCGCCGTTCTCGTCGCACACCACCTCCACGCGCGGCCCGGAGGCGCACGCGGACAGGGCCAACGTGGCCGCCACCGCTACGCCGAAGAGCCGCTTCATCTGTCCGGGCCTAGCCTTTCAGGCTGCGGATCGTAAAGATGCGGAAGGGCCTGTCGGCGGGATCGAGCGCGACCGCGATGTCGGCCCCCCGCTCACGGCGGGACCGGCCGGTCATGAGGTCGACGATGCGATACGGCTCGTCCCAGCCGATGCCGATCGCCGGCAGGTCAGGATGGAGGATGGCGCGCTCCGCGGTGGTCGGGTCGCAGTTCACCGCAACGAAGACGGGGTCGCGGAAGCGGGAGGCATTACCGGTCAACGGGTCAACCGCTCGCGCCGGCAGGGCCTTTCGATAGAACAGCGTTCGCTCGCCGGTGGCGTACTGGAAGCGCAGGTTGTCGTAGAGCTGCAGCGCGCGCCAGTCGCGACGCAGGCGGTTCAGGTCGGCGAGCAGCGGCTTGATGTTGCCCGGCGCGTCCCAGTTCCGGGCGCGGATCTCGTATTTCTCGCTGTTCCGATACTCCTCGCGGTCCGCCAGGCGCGCGTTCTCGCAAAGCTCCCAGCCGGAGTAGATGCCGTAATTGCCCGATAGCGTGGCCGCCAGCACGCTGCGGATGACGAAGGCCGGCCTGCCGTGGTCGAGATGGTGCGGGTTGATGTCCGGCGTGTTGGCGAACAGGTTGCCGCGGAAGTACTCGCGCATCTCCGACTGCGTCAGCTCGGTGAGGTACTCGCGCAGCTCGTCGCGCGTCTCCCGCCAGGTGAAGTAGGTGTACGACTGGGTGAAGCCCACCTTGGCCAGCATCCGCATCATCTTCGGCCGCGTGAACGCCTCGGACAGGAAGATGACGTCCGGCCGCTCGCGCTGGATCTCGGCGATCAGCCATCGCCAGAACGGGATCGGCTTGGTGTGCGGGTTGTCGACCCGGAAGATCCGAACCCCGCGCCCGATCCAGAGTAGGAAGATGCCCAGCCACGCCCGCCACAGGGCCTCTCGCTCAGCGGGATCATCGTTGTTGAAGTCGAACGGGTAGATGTCCTGATACTGCTTCGGAGGGTTCTCGGCGTACTTGATCGTGCCGTCCGGCGCGTGGCGGAACCAGGCCGGGTGCTCGCGCACCCACGGGTGATCCGGAGAGGCCTGGATGGCGATGTCCATCGCCAGCTCCATTCCCTGCTTCTCGACGGCCAGGAGGAAGCGCTCGAAGGCCTCCAGGCCGCCGAGCTCGGGAGCGACCGACTCGTGGCCTCCCTGCTCGGAACCGATGGCGTACGGGCTCCCCACGTCGCCACGCTTCGCGCCGAGGGTGTTGTTCCGTCCCTTGCGGTTGGTTCGACCGATGGGATGGATCGGCGGCAGGTAGACGACGTCGAAGCCGAGCCTGGCGATCTCGGGCAGGCGCCAGACGGCCTCGTCGAAGGTGGTGGCGCGACGCCTGCGCGGATCGGGCGATTGAGAACGCGGGAACAGCTCGTACCACGCGCTGGTTCGGGCACGCTCGCGGTCGACCACGAGCGGCAGCTCGGGGTGGCGCGTGGCCGCGCCTCGGTCGGGGTGACGCTGGACGGCGAGGCGCAGCTTCTCGCCGGTCAACGTCGCGGCGCGCGTCGCGTCGCTGCGTGCCCGCCGCAGCCGGTCGAGCGCCGCGCGGATGGTGGCCGCGTCGCGGGAGGCTGCTGCTGCGCGGGAGAGGGTGGCTTCCAGCAGCAGCCCGCCCTCCTCGATCTCGACGGCGAATGGAACCTTTCCCTCTATCTTCCGCAGCAACGCCCGGCGCAGCGTGCCGAACGGGTCGCGCCACGCTTCGATCGCGTAGCGGTGATACGAGTTTCGCTCAAGGCGCACCGAGCCGGACCAGCGGTCGTTGTCGATCAGCCGCATCGGCGACTCGCGCCACCGTCGCTCGTCCTCGGCGCGCACCAGCAGCGCGGCGTCGAGCAGGTCGTGGTTGTCGGCGAATATGTCGGCGGTCACCAGCAGCGTGTCACCCACGACCCGCTTCACCGCGTGGCGCCCACCGTCCAGCATCGGCTCGACGCGCTCGATGATGATCGTGCGCCGCGTGCCGACG
>DASQFY010000125.1:0-5357 GCA_035632895.1 Candidatus Dormiibacterota bacterium | reverse complement strand
TGGTGCTCGGCGTCGCGTCGCTGCTGGCCTACGGCGTCAAGGAGAGCGCGCGGACGAACACGGCGATGGTGATCTTCAAGGTCGGGGTCCTGGTGTTCTTCGTCGTCGTCGGCCTGTTCGCGTTCAACCGCGACAACCTCGAGCCGTTCGCGCCCGGTGGCTTCGACGGCATCGAGAGCGCCGCGGCGGTGATCTTCTTCGCCTACATCGGCTTCGACGCCGTCTCGACCGGCAGCGAGGAGAGCAAGAACCCCGGTCGCGACCTGCCGATCGCGATCATCGGCTCGCTGGTGATCGCCACGATCCTCTACATCCTCGTGTCGCTGGCCGCCGTGGGCGCGCTGCCCGCCGACCAGCTCGCCGGCCAGGACGCGCCGCTCGCCATCGCCCTCTCCGAGGGCGCCGGAATCGGCTGGGGCGCCGACATCGTCACCTTCGGAGCGCTGGTCGCGATCACCAGCGTGGTGCTCACGATTCTCTACGGGCAGACGCGCGTGGCCTTCTCCATGTGCCGCGACGGCTTGCTGCCGACCAAGCTGGCAACGGTGTGGGAGAAGACCCGCACGCCGGTGATCCTGACGCTCGTGTTCGCCATCCCGATAGCGATCCTCGCCGCCTTCGTACCTCTGAAGGAGATCGCCGAGCTGGTGAACATCGGCACGCTGTTCGCTTTCTTCATCGTCAACATCGCGGTGATTTGGCTGCGGCGTACCAAGCCCGAGATGAAGCGCGGCTTCCGCGTGCCGCTGGTGCCGGTGGTGCCGATCATCGGCGCCCTGCTGTGCGTTTACCTGATGAGCAAGCTGCCCGGCACCACCTGGGTGCGCTTCGGGCTGTGGCTGCTGCTGGGCATGGTCATCTACGCGATCTACGGCTACCGCAACTCGCGCCTGCGCAACGACGGCGACGACGGCGGCGAGCCCACCAGCAGTTCGATGGCCTAGCCCGCACGCGAAAGCCAACATCTCGGCCGGTGACGTCGTTCCCAGTCCTAAGCAACCCCGAAAGGTGTCTTGGGATGACCACTTACTTGAAGACCACGTGCCCGCCAGTGGACTGCACGCGCGCCGCGGACGATCTGATTCGCTCGAGCGCCGAGTACCTGCGGCAGGTCAATTCCTACGGCAACGGTGTGAGGATGTACGTGGCTCTCGCCACGGCCATCGTCAGCGCCAGGCAGTCGATCAGGAACCTCGAAGAGCAGTACGACTTCGACACCAACGACAAGCTGCCGGCGGCCGTATTCGCCAAGGTCGTGAACCAGAACCAGGTCCTCGCCGGCTTGATGCAGGATCAAGCGTCCGCCCTGACGGCGCTCGGAAGGGCGCGCGGGTACCTGAGGCGGAGATCGAATGAGCTCGCGGCCGAAAGAAGGGCTCTGTTGGACCTGGCCTGCACCGACCCGAGCAACGCGCACCGGCGGAAGGCGTGCGAGCGATACGAGCTGACCAAGCGCGACTTGGCCGGGCCCGGGCTCGAGAAGTTCGACGCGATGTTGGCCGCGGCAATGGGCTGACCCTCTACAGGCGGGCCAGCGCCTCGCCAGCGGCGTGCCGGCCGGAGCCAACCGCCCCGTCCATGTAGCCGTTCCACACCGTGGCGTACTCGGCGCCCGCCCAGTGCAGCGGGCCGATCGGCGCGCGCAGGGCGCGGCCGTAGTTGGTCCAGGCCCCCGTCGGCATGTGGCAGCCATAACAGCCGCGGCTCCACTCCTCCTCGGCCCATAGGCGCTCGACGTAGGCGTGGGGCCGGGCGGCGCGCGGCCCGAACAGGCGCCGGAAGCAGTCGATCACGGCGCTGCGGCGCTCCGCGGCGGGCAGGCGGCCCAGCTCGCGGGCGTGCCGGCCCTCGAGAAACCCGAGCAGCACCCCGGGGGAGCCGTCCGGAGGCGAGTTGTCGTAGGTCAACTTGACCGGGCCGGTGTCGCTCGTGCCCTGGCCGGAAAGTCCCTCGCCGCGCCAGAACGGCTCGTCGTAGAGAGCCATGCATTTCGCCACCGTGCCCATCGGCATGCGCTGGGTGAGCTGGTCGCGAAAGCCGGAGAGGGGTGGGTCGTACGCCACGCGGCCGGCGAGCGTGGGGGCGATCGCCAGGATCGCGCGCTTGGCGCGCACTGTGAGGCCGTCTCCCTCAACCGTTACGCCCTCGCTCCCGTGACGGACCCGGCGCACGGGGGAGCCGAGTATCAACCGCTGGTCCCCCAGCTCCTCGGCCATCCGCAGGGCCACGCGCTGCGAGCCGCCGACGAAGCGGTCCTGCTGCGCTCCGTTCTCGGTGTCGAAGAGGCGCTGCAGGCTGCCGGCGGAGTGGATGTAGAAGAGCACATGCAGCAGCGACAGGTCCTCGGGCTGAGCAGCCCAGACCGCCTCGATTCCAAGTTGCAGCAGCATCCGGCCCGGTCGCGTGGCCAGGTTTCGCCGCATCCAGGTGGCAGCGGTTTGCGCGTCGAGCTTGGCCGCGCCCTGCGCCTCCCAGGGCGCCTCGAGAGGCACCCGCCGAGCCAGCCGGTTGAGTCGTCGCTGGGCACGCTCCACATCGAGCAGCACGGCCGGATTGATGCGCGGGATGGCGCCCCGGTAGCGGCGTAGGCGCCCCCCGTACTCGATTACGTTCTCCCCGGCGGCGTAGGTGGGAAAGGTGCCGACTCCGAGCTCTGCCGCCAGCCCGGCCAGGCGATCCTGTGTCGGCCCGATCCACTGTGCCCCCACCTCGACCACCTTGTCGTCGCCGATGTGCTCGTTGAGCACCCGGCCGCCCACCCGGTCGCGCGCCTCGACCACGATCACCTCCGCGCCGTCGGCCACCGCCGCGCGAGCCGCCGCCAACCCGGCCAGCCCGGCGCCCACCACCACCAGATCGGCGTCGCGAGTCCGCGAGTCGGTCATCGCAGGCCACCCTACCGGCCGTATTGAGAGCGATGACCATCCTCCTCGCGACCGCCGCGGCGACCCTGTTCATGACCGGGGTGGGCTGGTTCGTGCAGGTGGTGCACTACCCGCTACTGAGGTACGTCGGCGCCGAGGCCTTCGACCGCTATCACCAAGCCCATTCCCGGTTGACCACCCGGGTCGTCGTCCTGCCGATGCTGGTGGAGCTGGCCGGCTCCGCACTGTTGGTGGCCGAACGCCCACCCGGCGTCGGCGCCGGGTTGGCTTGGGCCGGCCTGGCCCTGGCGCTGGCCACGTGGTTATCCACGGCGGCGATTCAGGTGCCTCGCCACCGGACCCTCACGCCGGACGGCGTGACGAGCCTGGTCGCCGGAACCTGGCTTAGAACGGTCGCGTGGACCGCCCACAGCGGGCTGGTGCTGGCGATGCTCGCCTCGGCCCACTGAGCACGCGCTAGTGTGATTTCCGATGGCTTCTTCGCGCAATGATGAGCGCGAGGAGGTGCGACGTTTCAACATGCGGACGCTTGTGATCGCGAGCTCCGCCTCCGCCACGGCGGCCGTCGTGACCTCGCAGCTCTGGATCGCCGGCACATGGATCGCCGCGGCGTTGACGCCTGTGCTGGTTGCCCTGATCAGCGAGCTGCTGCACCGGCCGACCGAGAAGATCGCGGAGCGCTTGACCCCGGACCGGCCCGCCCTGGGCGTGGAGCGCTCGCCCTCGTCGCCACCTGATCCGCCAGGCTCCGCGCCGGTTCGCGTGTACCGCAGCAGCGCACCCCCGCCGCGCCGGCGCAAGATCGCCGTGGGCGCGGTGCTGGGCACCGGGGCGCTCGCGCTGCTCATCGCGGTGGTTGCGCTGACCGTGCCGGAGCTGATCGCCGGCGGCTCGGTGGGCCGCAGCGACAGCAAGACCACGTTCTTCCAGCGCGACCGCGAGCGCTCGACATCCGGCGATGAGCAGAAGCAAGCCCCGGCCAACAGCACACGGGAGTCGCCGCAGGCCACGGTTACGACAGCCGAGCCCTCAACCGACGAGCAGCCGACCACCGAGCCGCCGCCAACGACGACGCCCCCGGCCACCGAGCCGGCCCCAGCCGAGCCCGCGCCAGCCCCGGTGCCTGGCGAGCAGCCGTAGGGCGTAGGCTGCGCGCATCAAGCAGCTCGCCGCCGATGTCTTCCGGCTTGTTGGCCGGCCACCGAACGTGATCAACGTCTACTTCGTCGAGGACGTGCTGATCGATGCGGGCACCGATCGCGCCCGCAAGCGCATCCTGCGCCAGCTCGCGAGCCGCAACGTGCGCGCCCATGCCCTGACCCACGCCCATCCCGACCACTACGGCTCCAGCCACGCCGTCTGCGAGACACTCGGGATCCCACTCTGGTGCGGCGAGCGCGACGCGCACGTGGTGGAAGGTGATCGCCCGGCCGCCGGCGAGGGCCGTGTCGGGGCGCTGCTGGCCAAGCTCCCGCTGCCCGCTCCCCACGCCGTCGCGCGCAAGCTCAAGGAGGGGGACGAGGTGGCGGGCTTCACGGTGATGGACACCCCGGGCCACTCCCCCGGCCACGTCTCATTCTGGCGCGACTCCGACCGGACGCTCATCTGCGGGGACGTCTTCTTCAACCTCAACCCCCTGACGGGCCGGCCGGGCCTTCGCGAGCCGCCGCGGGCCTTGACACACAACGTCGACCTCAACCGCGAGTCCGCCCGGCGCATAGCCCGACTTCAGCCCGCGCTGGTGCTGTTCGGCCACGGGCCGCCGTTGCGCGACACCGAGCGCCTGGTGCGCTTCGCCCAGTCGCTGCCGGGCTAGCCGCGGCTGAGGGGCCGGCCAAGCGGGCGGCTTGATGACGCGGTGGCGGCCGATTCTGCATCCATTGGATGCAAAAGCCGCCACGGCCTAGCTCTGGAGAGGGATGGCGCGACTTGTCGACTGACTGAAGAGTTTGGTGGCCCATAGACCACCAAAGTCTTCAGCGAGCAAATCGGGGCAGCCCGAACCCCATGCCACCATGAGAGTCGGTGGCCAATCACCATCACCACGGTCACGCCCATGTAGCCACGACCAACGGGCGCCGGCTCGGCCTGGCCCTTGCGTTGATCCTCGCCTTCATGGCCGTCGAGGTCGTCGTGGGCATCCTGGCCTCGTCGCTGGCGCTGCTCTCCGACGCCGCACACATGCTCACCGACGCGGGAGCGATCGCCCTCGCCCTGGTGGCGGCGCGGCTGGCGGGCAGGCCGGCCCGAGGTGGCTATACCTTCGGGCTCAAGCGCGCCGAGATCCTTTCCGCCCAGATCAACGGCGTGACGCTGGTGGCGCTGGCCGCCGTGATCGTCTTCGAGGGCATCAGGCGGCTGGTCTCGCCACCCGAGGTCGAGGGGGCGGCGGTGCTCGTGGTCGCGCTGGCCGGCATCGTCGTGAACCTTCTCGCAACCGTGATTCTGGCCGGCGCCGACCGCCGCAGCCTC
>DASQFY010000124.1:0-8783 GCA_035632895.1 Candidatus Dormiibacterota bacterium | reverse complement strand
CTCGGCCGGCCGCGAGATGTCGAACACGCGGATCCCCTCCCAGCCACCGTCGACCGGCAGGTCCCGCGGATCGGCCCCGGCTGCGTCACGCGAGTCGCAACCCGGGTCGGTCTGCGGCCGATCCACGCTCACGAAGACGAGCCCCTCCCAGACCGAGACGTCTCCCTGCGGGCCGCGGCACTCGACATCAGCCACCAGCCGCGGGGCGGTCGGCTCCGAGAGGTCGATGATCCGGAAGCCGTCGTAGCTGCCCTGGACGGCGAGGTCGCCCCAGAAGGCGAGGTCCGAGTTGAAGAAATCGAACGAGTGCTCGTCCTTGGCGAGGTTGGCGACCAGGCGCAGCTCGTTGGAATGCCGGTCAGGGATGGGCGTCGCGTTCGGCGGCAGGGTGTGGGTCCGATGCTCGCGGCCCGCCAGCGGCGTTGGCGTCGGGCTCGGGTTGGCCGGTGCTGCTTCGGCGGTGCAGGCGGCCAGGCCGATGATGCCGGCGACCAGCCACCCGGCGACGCGACGCGAAGTCATGCATCGAGAGTAGGCGCTCGCGGGCCGCTTGGTTCAGACTGCCCGCCATGCCGGCCGAACTGCACGTGCTTCACACCGGCTACGTCCACGAGGATGGGGTTGCCGCCACGGTGAGCCTGATCCTGGACGGCGAGGCGGTCATCGTCGTGGATCCGGGCATGGTCGCGGACCGCGGCCTGCTGATCGGTCCCCTGCGCGAGCACGGCCTCGGCCCGGACGGCGTCACCCACGTGGTGCTCACCCACCACCACCCCGACCACACCGTCAATGTCGGCCTCTTCCCGAACGCCGAGGTGGTCGACTTCTGGGCGCGCTACCGCGCCGACCAATGGCTCGACCACGAAGGAGATGGGCATCAGGTCAGCGATCACGCGGTGCTGATTCTGACCCCGGGCCATACGGCTGAGGACCTGACCCTCCTGGTTCAGACCGATGCGGGCGTGGTGGCCTGCACGCACGCCTGGTGGCATGCCGATCGGACGCCCGAGGTCGATCCGCTCGCCGAGGATCAGGTCGCGCTCGAGGCCAGCCGCCGCCGCATCCTGGCCGAGGCGGACGTGGTCGTCCCTGGCCACGGCCCCGCGTTTCGCACCGGCCGCTAGCGATCGTTTCGTGCGGCGCTCATTCTGTGATCGTAACGGCCAAGTTCAGCCCTACCCGCTGGCCAACCTGGCTGCTGCGCTCGCCGCGTGAACGCGCCGGCTATCCGGGTGTCCCATCTTGGCCGATACGGTCACCGGATGATCACGACTGACCATGCCCGTTCGCACCCGCAGGGGTCACAGGGTCGGTCCATGGTCGGTCGCCGGCATGCGACGCGTGCGCCGTTCCGGCGGGCGATCGGGCATGCGCCCGACGATCGCCAGCCCGATGGCGGCGGCCACGATCAGGAGCAGGTTAGCGATGGCGATCCCGGGAGCGAGACCCAGGATCGTTGAGGCGCTGAGCGACACCACGCCGCCGGCCAGGCCGGTGCCAACCGCGATCCCCAGCGTGTTCGCCAGCTGCGCGGCGGCCGATGCGCCTCCCTCACCACCCACCGGCGCCGTCTCGATGATGACCAGCGTCGCCGTCGAGTAGGCGAGGCCCATTCCGAGCCCCGCCACCGCCCATGCGAACGCGGCCAGCGCCACCGCCGGCACCGCGGTCAGCGGGACCAGCGTCTCGAGGGCGATGCCTACCATCACGAGCAAAAGGCCGGCAGCCGTCAGCGCACGCCGCGATCGACGCGGTGCGAGTCGCGCCTGGAGCCAGGACCCGGTGGCCCAGGTGACGGCGGCCGCGGTCAGCGCCAGTCCCCCGGCGATCGGTCCGGCACCCCGGATGGACGAGACGGCGAGTGGGACGAAAGCCTCGACTCCCAGGAAGCTGGCGCTGACCAGTGCCAGCACCACGACTGCGGCACCGGGTCCAGGACGCGCCGAGAGCGTGCCCGGCGGCAGCAGGCGCTGCAGTGGCCCGCGCACCAGCAGCACGCCCACGATGGCGGCCGGAGCGCCAAGCAGCAGACTGGGCGCCGACAGGGATCCAAGCAGCACGGCGGCGCCCACCGCAAGCTGGAAGGCATCACGGACCTTGCCCACGGCGCCTCCAGGGCTGCGCGCCGGGACTGCGACGCCGAGCCGAGACATCGGTCCGGCCACCGCCAGCGCCGCCAGGGGCAGCAGCGGCGCCAGGCCCAGGATGGCCCAGCGCCACGACGTCGCCTCGGTGATGTACCCCGCCAGGGCGGGGCCAAGCAGGCCTGGCAGCACCCAGGCGCTGGAGATCACCGCGATCATGCGTGGCTGCGCCTCAGAAGAGTAGCCGCGCGCGATGGCCACATACGTGACCGACCCGATCGCCCCGGCCCCGAGCCCCTGGATCGCGCGCCCGGCCACCACCCAGGCCATGCTCGGCGCCAACCCCGCCACCGCCAGGCCGAGAGCAAAGCAGATGGTGCCCGCCACGAACGGCAGCAGCGGGCCGCGTCGGTCGGCTTCCAGCCCGGCCAGGGTGATGCCGACCAGGTTGGTCAGCCAGAAGGCCGAAAAAGCCCAGCCGTAGAGCACCAACCCGCCGAGGTCGTCGAGGGTCGCCGGCAGCACGGTCGGGATCGCCAGCCCTTCGAAGGCGATGGCCGTGACCATGAACACGAGGCCTGCGGTCAGCAGCCGCTGGCCGTGGCTCCAGGCGGTCCGTTGCACGCGCAGATGCTAGAAGCAGCGTGCCCCAGGCGACGCGCGTAGACTCCGTTCATGTTCTTCCGCAACCTGTTCAAGACCGAGATGCCCAATCCGGCCGACCTGCTCCCCGGCCGCGCCGAGGCGATCCCCACCGCGGAGCTCCATTTGGTCAACGGACAGCCGCTGAAGGGGCCGTACCCCGCCGGCAGCGAGGTCGCCGATTTCGCGTTCGGCTGCTTCTGGGGCGCAGAGAAGCTCTTCTGGCAGATCCCCGGCGTGATCGTCACCGCGGTCGGCTACCAGGGCGGCAGCACGCCGAACCCGACCTATGAGGAGGCGTGCTCCGGACGCACCGGCCATGCCGAGACCGTCCGGGTGGTCTACGACCCGAGCGTCGTCTCCTACGAGCAGCTCCTCGGCGCCTTCTGGGAGGACCACGACCCGACCCAGGGCTTCCGCCAGGGAAACGACGTCGGTACCCAGTACCGGTCAGCCATCTACACCCACACCGATGCGCAGGCCGCTGCCGCCGAAGCATCGCGCGACATGTACCAGGCCGAACTGACGAGGGCCGGTTATGGACCGATCACCACCGAGATCCGCCCGGCCCCGGAGTTCTATTTTGCCGAGGACTACCACCAGCAGTACCTCGCCAAGAACCCGAACGGCTACTGTCCTCTTCACGCCACCGGCGTGAAGCTCAGCGGCCCGATCGTCCAGATGGAGCAGGTCTAGCCGCCGGACGTGGCCGAGCCGCCTTTGGTGCGCCGGCGAAGGAAGGTGATCTCGAGGTCGCGCTCCCAGTGGGAGCCGTCGGGCGAGAACTCCCACACGCCCACGATGCGGTCGCCGCCGTCGTCGAACGTGCCCGTGAAGCGCTGGGAGAAGCCCGGCTCGTCGCGCCAAAGCCGCCAGACGCCGTCGTCGAAGCCCAGCCGGTAGATCCGGTGGACTCCACGGGAGTCGAAGTAGTGGTTGACCAAACCCTCGTCCGTCTCGCCAAGCACTGAGAGCGCGTCCGGGAACTCGGGGTGATCGGCTTGCGTGCGCTGGAGGAGGAATCGCTCGCCCTCCAGCCACGCGACGGTGGCGCGCCCGGCGACGACCAGCGCGGGGAATGCGGGATGCGTCGCCTCGCTCGTCCATTCGCCGACGAGCACGTTCAGGGGTTGCAGATTCGCCGGTTGCGATATGTCTCGCTCCATTACGACGCTAGTGCGTGAGCGTCACCTTGGTGAGGCCGCGTGGCTCGTGGAGCCAGGTCTGCAGGCGCCTCAGCCAGCAGGCGAGCGGCGACCTCGGGCTGCTCGGTGATCTCGTCAGTCAATGTCACGTCGGCAAGCGTAGGACAAGTCGCTCTGCCGTCGCCCGCACAGCTGTCGCCCGCTCTGCCGTCGCCCGCTCAGACGGGCGCCGTCTCGCGCCGACGGCGCACGAGCCGCAGCCGCTTGAAGCTCGACGGCAGGACGGCCAGGTTCCAGCCGCCCGACCGTGCCGCGCTCGGCACGATCATCGCGTCGACGCCGAGGCGGCGAGCCATGGCGGCCACCCGCAACGCGGCGGCATTCGGCTCCTGGGGCGACCACGGTCCGATCAGCTGCGCGGGGGTGACCCGCAGCGCCCGGCAGGCCGCGGGATCGCGCAGGTCGAGCACCGCGAGGTCGGCTTCGAAGGTGCAGACCCAGCGCGGATCCTCCTCGGCGGGAACGTGTCCATCGCTGGCCCGCGACCGCTCGGCCCACATCGTCGCCCGATCGAGCGACGCGTACAGCGGCCATGGATCGCCGGAGCGATGGAAGCGGCCGGCGTGCGACGCGGGTTGCGCGGGAGGGAGGCAGCCCGGCACCCGCAGGGCGGTCTGGCGCCAGGCCCGGCCGCGGTAGCGCCCGATCGGCGCGAGCTGGGCCCGGCTGCGGCTCAGGTGGGATCCCCGGCCGCGTAAGCGAGGGCTGCTCCGCGAACGAGCTCGAACTCGCCGGCCGCAAGCAGGTCAACCGGGCGCTGCCAGGCGAGATGGGCGCTTCGCCCGGTGAGCCAGGCCTGCCTCGCCCGCCAGCCCATCTGTGGCCCCAGGATCTCGAGCACCGCGCCAAGGTCATCGAGGCGCAGCCGGAAGAGCGTGCGCCTCGGGTTCGCGCCGGCTCGCCAGCGCTCCACGGTCCGCGGGTTCGCGCCCGTCGCCTGCGACACCACGCGCGCCGGCAGGCTGCGCAGGGCTTCGGCCGTCATCGCCATGGACCGATACTAACGCCGGTCTAAACGCCGGTCAAGATGTCGGCAGTGTGAAGCGGATGGTGGTGCCCCTTCCCAGCTCGGAGGAGGCAGAGATGTCGCCGCCGTGGGCGATCACCAGGCTGCGCGCGATGGGCAGCCCCAGGCCGCTCCCCGGCGAGTCCGGCGAGCGATAGAAGCGGTCGAAGATCCGGTCGAGCATTCCCGTCTCGATCCCCGGCCCGGTATCAGCGACATCGACCACCAGCATGTCAGCGTCACGCTCGGCGCTGATGGTCACCTGCCCGCCCGATGGGGCGAACCGCAGGGCGTTGGCCAGCAGGTTACCAACCACCTGGCGGATCCGGGTCGGATCCAGCTCGATGGTCGGGAGGTCGCCGGGCACGCGCACCTCGACCTTGACCCCGGAGGCATCGGCCTGGGCACTGTGTCCGGCGGCGACGTCGTGGAGCAGGGCCGCGAGGTCGGTCGGCTCGCGGTGAAGGCGGAGCACACCCGACTCGGCCAGCGAGAGGGTGCGCAGGTCGTCCACCAGCCGCTCGAGATGGTGCGTCTCCTCCAGGATCACGTCGAGGTGCGCGGCGTCGGCAGGGTAGAGGCCGTCGAGCATGCCCTCGAGGTTGCCGCGGATCACCGACAGCGGCGTCCGCAGCTCGTGCGAGACATCGGCCAGCAGGCGGCGGCGTTCCTCCTCGTCCGCCTCCAGGCGCGCGCTCATGGCGTTGAAGGCGCGGGCAAACGCCCGAACCTCTCGTGGACCACGCTCGGTGACGCGGGCGCGGTAATCGCCCTCCTCCACCCGTCCAGCGGCCTCGATCAGGTCTGCGGCCGCTCCCGCAGATCCCCGCACGCCGCCCACCACGCCTCGCGCAACCGCGGCGAAAGCGAGCACCAGCAGGATGCCGAGCAGGATCGTCGGCGACTGTGTCCCGAGCAGCGTGCTGACCAGCCAGATCGCCGCGGCGGCGAGCAGCGAGAGGAGGAGCAGGAAGGCGAGGACGAAGGCGCCGACCCGCCACAGGAAGCGGCCGCGCATCCGGCGCCAGCCCTCGCGTCCCTCAGGCGGCCAGGCCTCTCCTTCCGGCCACCATGGCGGCCGCCCGCCGCGCCACGGTCCGCCGCGGTGGCGGCCCCAGCCCTGGTCAGGCATCGGTCAGGCGATAGCCGACGCCATACACGGTCAGCAGGTAGCGCGGGTTGCGGGGATCGGCTTCGAGCTTGCGACGGATGTTCTTGACATGCGCGTCGATCGCGCGTTCGTATGACTCGAAGGCGACGCCGTGGATGGCGTCGAGCAGCTGCGAGCGGGTGAAGACTCGACCCGGCTGGCGCGCCAGGGTGGCAAGCAGCCCGAACTCGGTTGCCGTCAGCGGCACCACGCGACCGTCCACGGTGGCGCGCAGGCGCGGGAGATCGAGCACCAGGTCGCCGGCTCGCAAGAGGTCGTCCGGGGCGTCCGGATCGTGCCGGCGCAGGACGGCGCGCACGCGGGCGACCAGCTCGCGCGGGCTGAACGGCTTGGTCACGTAGTCGTCCGCGCCGAGCTCCAGGCCGAGCACCTTGTCGGTCTCATCGTCGCGGGCCGTGAGCATGATGATCGGCACGCTCGAGTCGCGCCGCAGCGAGCGCGTCACGTCGAGACCGTCAAGCCCTGGCAGGCCGAGATCCAGGACGACGAGGTCCGGCCGATCGGTCCGCGCTCGCATCAGCGCCTCGCGCCCGTCACGCGCGACCGACACGCCGAAGCCGGCGTGCTCGAGATAGTCGCGCAGCAGCCGCACGATCTTCGGCTCGTCATCCACGATCAGGATGCGGTCCATCGCTCGCATGGTAGTCGGGCGGGCAGCCTGGGCCGCCCGCCCGCATCGGTCCTGCCTCAGGCGTCCTTCGGCTGCTCGTGGGCCTGCTTATGCCATTCCTCGAGATGACCCCGCGGTCCGTCGTGGCGGCTCCAGCCGCGCGGTCCACCCCATCGCCCCCACCCGAAGGCGGCGCGGATGAGCCCGAAGATCAGGAAGAAGGCCAGGATCCCGAAGAAGATCCCGAAGAACCCGAATCCCCCGCCCCAGCCGTGTCCGTAGCCGTACGGGCCGGGATAGTAGTAAACGGGCGCCGGAGCGCCGGAGGCGATGGCCTCGCGACCCGCCTGTGTCAGTCCGGCACCAACGCCGGCGTCGTAGATGCCGATCCCGATAGCCGCCAGCAGCCCGACCAGGGCCAATGTGGCGATCACTCGGAAGACGGTTCCTCCAAACATGATGGTCGTGTCCTCTCTGTATCTCATCGGCCACGCCATGCGGCCGTCATCAACGAGCGTGCCGACCAGGTGTGCGCAGACTGTGAATGACCGATGGAGACAACTGCCGTTTTCCCGCCGCGCTTATCCTCTGCGCCATGAGTCGGCCGGCCTGACGCGTGCGCGAGCGGATAGCCGCCTTCCTGCGCAGCTCCACCGAGGCGCTCTCGGAGCGCGACTTTCGGCTCCTCTGGATCGGACAGACCGGATCAGCCATCGGCGACGCGCTGGTGGGCGTGGCGCTCGCCTTTGCGGTCCTGGGCGTGGGCGGCTCCGCGGCGGACCTGGGCCTGGTCTTTGCCGCCTACTCGCTGCCGCGCGTCATCCTGACCCTGGCCGGCGGCGTCTGGTCCGATCGGCTTCCACGCCAGCGAGTGATGGTCGCCTGCGACCTCGTCCGCGCCGCGGGCCAGGCCGTCGTGGCGCCGCTGCTCATTACCGGCAACGCCGAGACGTGGCACCTGATCGGCCTGGCCGTGGTGATGGGGGGCGCCTCCGCCTTCTTCACTCCCGCATCGGTCGGGCTCATGCCGCAGGTCGTGAGCCGCGCGCGGCTGCAGCAGGCGAACGGGTTGGTCAGCATCTCGCAGAGCGCGGCGCACATCCTCGGGCCGCTGTTGGCCGGGTTGATCGTGGCGACCGTCGGGGCCGGCTGGGCGTTCGCCATCGACGGCGCCAGCTTCCTGGTTAGCGCGGGGTTCCTGCTCGCCATGCGCGTGCCTCCGATGGCGGTGGCCGTACGCCGCAGCTTCCTGGCCGAGCTTGGCGATGGCTGGCGGGAGGTGGTCTCGCGCAGCTGGGTCGTCGCCTGCATTCTGACGTTCTCGCTCTCGAACATCTCGCTCGCGGCGTTTCAGGTCCTGGGTCCGCTCGTCGCCCTCCGCGACCTCGGTGGGGCGGCCGCATGGGGCGTGGTCGTCGGTGGCGGGGCAATCGGCGGGCTCATCGGTGGGGCGGTCTCACTCCGCTGGAAACCGGCGCGCCCGCTGGTGTTCGGCTTCGCGTTGATGATCGTGGCGCAGCTCCAACTCTTGCTGCTCATCCCGCCGTTTCCCGCACCGGTGGTGGCCATCGGCGCCATGATCACGTTCGCCGCGATCGTGATCAGCAACACGTTCTGGGACACGATGCTGCAGCAGCACATCCCGGCCCAGGCGCTGAGTCGGGTGAGCTCCTACGACTGGATGGGGTCGCTCACCTTCCAGCCGATCGCCTTCGTGGCGGTCGGACCGTTGTCCGCGGAGATCGGGATCGAGGCGACGCTCGTGGTGGCCGCCACGATCGGCGTGATGGTGAACGCCGCCGTGCTGCTCGTTCCGAGCGTCCGCCGGCTGCGCCGGCTCGAGGGGGAGCCGAACGTCCCGAGGCCACAGGTGGCCGCCGGCGGCGAGCCGACCGAGCCGCCGTTCCGCCCAGCGGGAAGCTGACTGCCGAGCGGCCGTTTAGGGCGCGGCCGATGATACGGCGCAGGCCCGCTATACCTCGTAGGGCAGCCCGCGCTCGACGGCGGCCCAGCCGGCGACCAGCATCCGAACGGCGACGGCGGGGTCGCGGACCGGGGGATGATC
>DASQFY010000123.1:0-3619 GCA_035632895.1 Candidatus Dormiibacterota bacterium | reverse complement strand
ATGCCGATGCCCACGACGGTGGCTATGCGCCCGAAGCGGATGTAGTGGGCGGGGTCGGCGTCGCGCCGGATGTAGTCCTGGTAGAGGTCGTAGGTCACGACCGTGTTGAAGGCCGACACGTTCGCCGCCACACCGGCCATGAAGGCGGCGATCAGGCCGGTCACGGCGATGCCCAGCATTCCCGAGGGCAGATACTCCACGATCAGCGCCGGGATGGCGTTGTTGTACGTGGTGGCGGGGGTGGACTCGCTGCCGAAGTCCTTGACCGTCACAAGCGCCACCAGGCCGGGGATGACCACGAGGGCGGGGATGAAGATCTTGGGGTAGGCCGCGATCAGCGGTGTGCGCCGCGCGGCCGACATCTTGTTGGCCGACAGCGCGCGCTGTACCTCGGCGAAGTTGGTGGTCCAGTAGCCGAAGGAGAGCACGAAGCCAAGGCCGAACACCGTGGCGATCCAGTTGGCCCCGAGCGGGTTGTCGCCGCCGATCCCGAGGCCCTCCCAGGCGTGCAGCCCAGGCTCGCCCAGGTCGCTCTGCCTGATCTGATCGGCCAGGCCGCTGATGCCCCCCACGTCGATGAGCGCGACCGTGACCAGCGGCACGAGCGCGGCCACGATGATGAAGAACTGCAGCACCTCGTTGTAGATGGCCGATGTGAGGCCGCCGAGCGTGATGTAGGCGAGCACGATGAAGGCAGCGATCACGATCGCCGTGCTGATCGACCAGCCCAGCATCAGCGACAGGACCAGGCCGAGCGCGACAGGTTCACGCCGCTGATCAGCACGGTGGCCAGCGCGAAGGAGAGCGCGTTGAAGAGGTGGGTCGGGCGGTTGTAGCGCCGGCGCAGCCACTCGGGCACCGAGCGCACCTTCGACCCGTAGTAGAAGGGCATCATCACGATGCCCAGGAAGACCATCGCCGGGATGGCCCCGATCCAGTAGAAGTGCACCGTGGCCACGCCGTACTGCGCCCCATTGGCGGCCATGCCCAAGACCTCGAGAGCGCCGAGGTTGGCGGCGATGAAAGCCAAGCCGGTGATCCACGCCGGCAGCGACCGACCGGAGAGGAAGAAGTCGAGGTCGGTCTTCAGCAGGCGCTTGGCGCCGAAGCCGATGCCCAGGACCACGACGAAGTAGATGGCGATGATCGCGTAGTCGAGAACCGACGCGTCAATGCGCAGCATGGCCGCTCACCACCCATGGGGCGAATGCGCCAAACGAAGCGCTGTGAACTACTTGTGCTCGAGCGGGAGCTCGCCGATCTCGGTGCGAGTCTCGCCCACCCAGCGCCAGATCGAGACGACCGCGATCACGAGCCCGATCACGACCATGGGCAGGGCGAGCACGATGCCGCAGACCGCGAGCGCGATCCCGAAGGCCGTAGTCACCGGCAGGTAGGACGGCCCGGGCAGATGGATCGACTCGCCGGCGGCCGGGGCCTCAGGTCCGCCGGCCTGAATGTGCTCGTCGGCCATCAGTAGACCAGCGCCACTACCCAGGACAGGGCGAACACGACCAACGCGATCGCGCCGGCGATCAGGCCGGTGCGCAGGTTTTTCAGAGCGAGGCGGCGGTCCACGAGGCCTCCCGTTGTATCAGGTTCTCATTGTGCGGCGGGAATGTCCGACGGCAGCTCGCTCGTGGCGCCCTCCGACACCCACACGCGCACGATGTCGCGCATGGAGAGGATTCCCACCATGTTGCCGCCGTCGACCACGACCAGATGGCGAAAGCCGCCTCGGACCATCGCCTCGGCGGCCCGCTCGAGCGACCAGTCGGGGGACGCGAAGACCAGGTCGGAGGACAGGTGCTCGGACACCAGCTCGCGATCGGGATCCTGGCCGGCTGAGATCGACTGGAGGATGTCGCGCTCGGTCACGATCCCGGGCCCCGGCTGCTCGGGGTCGATCACCACCGCCGCGCCAACATGGCGCCCGGCCATGGCCACCGCAGCATCGCGCAGGGAGCGGCCTGGGCTGAGGGTGAGAACTCGCTCGCTCATTCCGGCGCTGACCTGCATGTAATCGCAGCCTACAACGCGACACATCCAGATCGCTCGCTCCTCCGTAATAGTGATTGGTGAGACAGACCACCCTCTTCCGGCGAAGGGCCCTGTTCGACGAGGCGCTCGCGGTCATCGAGCACGAATTTGCTGACGAAAACCTCTCGCTCGGCGCCGTTGCGCGCGCCATCGCGACCTCGCGCCGCCAGCTGCAGCGCGTATTCGGTGAGCGCAACACGAGCTTTCGCGCCGAGCTGCAGCGCGTACGCATGACCCAGGCCGCAGAGCTGCTGCAGGAGGGCGAGATTCCGGTGTCCGCGGTGGCTCGCTCGGTCGGCTACCGCCAGCCCGCGCAGTTCTCAAAGGCCTTTCGCCGCCACCACGGCCGCCCGCCGTCGGAGATGCGCGCGATGGCCGAGCGCGTAGCCGCCTAAGCGAAGCGCGCCAACCGACTCCCGCCCGGCCGTCGCGTCCCGTAAACTCGCGCGCCGATGAGCGAGAAGGACCCAGGGGCCGGGGAAACGAAAGGTCCGCCGCAAGAGGACCCGCGAATCGAGGGGGAGAAGCACCCGATCGGGCGGATGCTGGCCTACGGCACCATCGCCTCGGTCATCGGCGTCGCCGTTGCCCTCTACATCGACTGGTTCCCCGTCGACGCCTCCGGGGCTGCTAGCCAGATCGACACGATCTACGACGTGCTGCTGGTGGTATCGGTGCCGATCTTCGTGCTCGTGATGACGGTCGTCGTCTACTCGGTCACCCGCTTTGCCGCCAAGCCCGGCGACATGCGCGACGGCCCGCCCATCCACGGCAACACGCGGCTCGAGGTCATCTGGGTGACGATCCCCTTCGTCATGGTCACGGCGCTCGCGATCTACGGCTGGATCGTGCTCGACGACATCGAGGCCAAGCAGCAGAACGAGATGGTGGTCAAGGTCACCGGCCAGCAGTTCACCTGGACCTTCGAGTACCCCGAGGAGAAGGTCAACTCGACCGCGCTGGTCCTGCCCGAGGACCAGCCGATCGACTTCCGCATCAACACCAACGACGTCGTGCATTCCTTCTGGGTACCGCAGTTCCGGCTCAAGTCCGACGCCGTGCCCGGACTCACGACCAAGATCCGCCTCACCCCCGACCGGGTGGGCCGCTACCAGGTGGTCTGCGCCGAGCTCTGCGGGATAGGCCACGCGGCGATGCGCCAGAACGTGAGGGTGGTGCCGCGCGAGGAGTTCGACGCCTGGATCGAGGACCAAAAGCAGGCCGCCCAGGGGGCAGCGGCCCAGTGATGAAGTACCTTCTGGAAGCTCTGGAGACCGTGGAGGCTCGCCCATGACGCTCACCCGCCGGCTGCTCGCGCCGGGTTGGTATCGCGCCTTCCTCGGCGCCATCCTGGGCTTTCTGCTGGGGATGGGAATCGTGGTCGGCGGCCGGGCCGCCTACGGCTGGGACCCGCTCTTCGACTGGGATGCCATCGTCACCGTCGGCGCCCTGATCGCGGCGCCGCTGGGCTACCTGGTCGGCATCGGCTGCTTCGACTACTGGTTCCGCTGGGCCTCGGGCGCGCCCACAGTGCCCGAGGACCACTCGGGGCACGGCGCGCATTCGTGGCGCGACTACT
>DASQFY010000122.1:0-5342 GCA_035632895.1 Candidatus Dormiibacterota bacterium | reverse complement strand
GACTGGCGCATCATGTTCGAGCCCATCAGCGCCCGGTTCGCGTCGTCGTGCTCCAGGAACGGAATCATGGCGGTCGCAACCGAGACGATCTGCTTGGGGCTGACGTCCATGTAGTCGACATCTTCGGCCGGCTGAACGCGGAACTCGTCGCGGTAGCGGACCATGACTCGCTCCTCGACGAAGTGCTGGTTCACATCGAGCGGGGCGTTGGCCTGCGCGATATAGAACTTCTCCTCCTCGTCGGCGGCGAGGTACTCGATCTCGGCGCTGACGACGGGGCGGATCCGGACGCCGGCCACCTTGCCGTCCTTGACGGCGGCCCACAGCTTCTCGTCGATGGTCGTGCCGGTCCGGGCGATCGGCTTGGTGCCCTCCTTGACGACCAGCGGCTCGGCCAGCACCTGACCGACCACATCGGCCTGCTTGTCGCGGTGGCCGACGAGCTTGCGCACCTTGCGGTACGGCGTCTCGATGAAGCCGTAGTTGTTGATCTTGCCGTAGGTTGCCAGCGAGCCAATGAGGCCGATGTTCGGACCCTCCGGCGTCTCGATCGGGCACATCCGGCCGTAATGGGACGGGTGCACGTCACGCACGTCGAAACCGGCGCGCTCGCGCGACAGGCCGCCGGGACCCAGCGCCGACAGGCGGCGCTTGTTGGTCAGCTCGGCCAGCGGGTTGGTCTGGTCCATGAACTGGGAGAGCTGGCTACCGCCGAAGAACTCCTTCATGGCCGCCACGACGGGGCGGATGTTGATAAGGGTATTGGGCGTCGCCTGGTCGGCATCGGTGATCGTCATCCGCTCCTTCACGACGCGCTCCATGCGGAGCAGGCCGATCCGGAACTGGTTCTGGATCAGCTCGCCGTTGGCGCGGATGCGGCGGTTGCCGAGATGGTCGATGTCGTCCCCCTCGCCGCGGCCATTGTTCAGCTCGACCAGCTTGCCGATGATCGCCACGATGTCGTTGCGGCTGATCACGCGGGCGTCGCGCGGGTTGGCGCTCGACTCCGCCGGCAGCTCGATCTTCAGCTTGCCGACGACCTCGTTGAGCGCCTTGTTGAGCTTGTAGCGCCCCACCCGGCCGAGGTCGTAGCGACGGAAGTTGAAGAAGAGGCTGGTGACGAGCGCCCGCGCGTTGTCGACGGTGGGCGGGTCACCGGGGCGCAGCTTCTTGTAGACCTCGATCAGCGCCTCGTCCTGGGTTGCAGCCGTGTCCTTTTCCAGCGTCAGCTGAACGTAGGGATGCTCGGGGTTGTCGTCGACAGGACCGAAGAGCTTCAGCATCTCGGCGCTGTCGTCGAAGCCGACGGCGCGCAGCAGCGTGGTGACCGGGATCTTGCGCTTCCGATCGACCTTGACGCTGAGCAGGTCCTTGTTGCTCGTCTCGAACTCGAGCCAGGCGCCGCGGTTCGGGATCACCTTGGCAGCGAACAGGATCCGGCCCGTGGCCGGATCCTCGGAGCCGGTGTAGTAGACGCCCGGCGAACGGACGAGCTGGCTGACGACGACGCGCTCCGCGCCGTTGATGATGAAGGTGCCCTGGTCCGTCATCCACGGGAAGTCGCCCATGAACACGGTCTGGTGCTTGACCTCGTCGGTCTCCTTGATGACCAGGTCGACCTCGACCTTGAGCGGCTTCGAGTAGGTGAGGTCTCGGGTCCGGCACTCGTCCTCGCTGAACTTCGGCTCCTCGAAGTAGTAGTCGCGGAAGTGCAGCTCGAGGTTCTTGCCGGTGAAGTCGGTGATCGGAGTGATCTCGTCCAGCAGCTCGCGGAGCCCGGTCCGGACGAACCAGCTGAAGGATTCGGTCTGGGTCTGGATCAGATTCGGGAGGGGAAGGACCTCCGGAATACGTGAGAAATTCTCTCGGCGCGGGGCCAGCTCAAACTGGCTGGCAGTCTCGGCCAGGGCCATTCAGGACTCCTGTTGGAAGGCATGGTGGGGCGCGGACACGCGAATGAGCAGTATATCACCGCTGTGCGCTTCGTCAAGTGAAGCGGTCCCGACCCGTGAAGAGATCCAATAACCGTTGCCGCGGAGCGACAATCTATGGTGACATCACGGGGCCGCCCGCGTATATTGCCGGCACCATGTCCCGTCGCAACTTCAAATCGTGGCTCCCTCGCCGGATTCCGACCGATCCTCCCGCGGGAGCCGAATCAGCGCCCAAGGTCGAATCAGCGCCTCATATCGAATCCGCGCCTGAGCCCGGTCCCGCGCCGGTGCGGAGCGCCGCGCCGAAACCGCGCGCCGCGCGGAAGAAGCGAGCCACGCCTGCAAGCGAAGCAGCGCCGAAACCGCGCGCCGCGCCCGCAAGCGAAGCAGCGCCGAAACCGCGCGCCGCGTCCGCACGCGAAGCAGCGCCTGAGCCCGATTCGGCGCCCGAGCCCGAGCTCGAGCGGCCCATCGGGGCGCCCGCGCTCATCGAGGTCTTCACCGATGAGGCTCGGCTCTTCGCCGAGGTCGATCTCAGCGGGGAGCGGCTGAGCGACGTCCTGAATCGCGAGGACGAGGTCCAGGCCTTCAGCATCGACCGAGGCACGAACGGGTCCACCCCTCACCAGTCGATCGCGCTCAGCGTGGAAAGCATCCTCCTCGCAATCGCGCCGCCGCAGCCCAGTTACGCGGCCCGCCGGCTGCATCGTCCGCGACATTGGGTCGAGATCAAGATCGGCGGGCACGAGGTGCTTGGCAACCTCCACGTCCCCGCCGGCGCCCAGCCGGATGGCTACCTGGTTCGCGTCAACCCGAAGTTCGTGGCGCTCACCGAAGCCGAGATCCACACCGACCGCGACGACTGGCGGACCGAGGTCGTGCTCGTGAACATGCGGCAGGTGGACAGCTTGACCGAGGTCAGTCGCGGCCCCGACAGCTACGCCTACGAGACCGCCCCTCAGCGGTACGATCTCGCCGAGTAACGGTCTCGCGCGGGCGCAGGACGACTAGCGGATCTCGACGGTGGCGCCGGCCTCGACCAGCTTCTCCTTGACTTGATCGGCCTCGTCCTTGGCGACGCCCTCCTTCACGGCCTTCGGGGCCGCGTCGACGAGGTCCTTCGCCTCCTTGAGGCCCAGGCCGGTCAGCTCGCGGACGGCCTTGATGACGAGGATCTTGTTGGGGCCGACGTCGGTCAGGACCGCGTCGAACTCCGTCTTCTCCTCGGGCGCGGCCGCGGCGGCACCGTCGCCACCGCCGGCAGCGGGCGCGGCTGCCACGGCGACCGGCGCGGCCGCCGTCACGCCGAACTTCTCCTCGACCGCCTTCACCAGGTCGGCGAGCTCCAGGACGGTCATGCCCGAGATCGCCTCGAGGATCTCATCCTTGCCCAGGGCCTTGGTTGCCATCTGTCGTTTTCTCCTTGCTCAGTCTGCCGCGGCTGAGGCCGCGCTTTCACCCTGTCGCTTCTGTTCGGCCACCGCGGCGAGGACCCCCGCCAGGTTGCGGAGGTTGCCTGCCAGCACTCCGGCGAAGCTGGTGATCGGGCCGGCGAGCCCGCCGGCCAGCCTGGCGAGCAGCACCTCGCGGCTCGGCAGCGTTGCCAGTCGGGTGAGCGCCGCCGCATCGATAGCGGTGGTGCCCAGGAGGGCGCCGCGCAGGCTGACCACCTTGTTGTACGGCCGGATGGCCTCCACCAGCGCCTTCGCCAGGGCGATCTCGTCGCCATGGATCACTGCCAGCGCGGTCGGTCCGGTGAGCATCGGGGTCAGATCGTTGCGGTCGGCCTGCTCGGCGGCGATCTTCAGCAGCCGGTTCTTGGCGACATGCAGCTGCACGCCGTTGGCGCGCAGCGCTCGCCGCACGGCCTGCATCTCGGCCACCTTCAGGCCCCGGTAGTCGGCCACCGCCACGGCCGAGCTGTTGCGGAGCATGTCCGCGAGCTCGGTGACGGCCTGGCGCTTCACATCGGTCGGCATCGGGTTTCGTGCACCCCTGCGTTCAGGAAACAAAATGGTCCTCGCGTCACGCGTCGACACGAGGACCGGTCTCATCGGTCTTGCTTCGTGCCTCGGCGTGCCGTCGGCGTCGTGCGCCGGCAATTGGCCCGGGGATTACACCCGGGACGCATCGCGGTCTTCGGCTGATCTTCAGTTGCGGAGGCCGATGATACCCGGTTCGGCCCCTACGCGCTGGCCGCGGCAAGGGCGGACGGAATGTCGACGCGTACGCCCGGCCCCATGGTCGGGACGAGGGTGAGCGTCTTCATATAGGTGCCCTTGGCGCCCGACGGCTTGGCCCGATTGATGGCGTCGACCAGGGTCGCCACGTTGGCCCGCAGCTGGTCCGGTGTGAAGCTGGCGCGTCCCACCGCCGCGTGCACGATCCCGGCGCGGTCGACCTTGAACTCGATTCGGCCCGACTTGATCTCGCTGACCGCCCGTTCGATGTCGAAAGTGACGGTCCCCGATTTCGGGTTTGGCATCAGGCCGCGCGGGCCGAGCTTCTTCCCGAGCCGTCCGACCATGCTCATCATGTCGGGGGTGGCGATCGCCACGTCGAACTCGAACCAGCCGTCGTCGATCTTCTTGACGATGTCCTCGCCGCCCACCTCGTCGGCCCCGGCGCGAAGCGCCTCCTGGGCCTTCTCGCCCTGGGCGAAGACGATGACCCGGCTGGAACGGCCGGTGCCGTGCGGCAGCACCACGGTGCCGCGGACCAGCTGGTCGGCGTGGCGGGGATCGATGCCCAGCCGCAGGTGCGCCTCGACGGTGGCGTCGAACGTCGTGATGCTCATCTTCGGCAGCAGCTCGCAGGCCTCGTCGATCTCGTAGCGGCGCTCGGCGTCGACCAGCTTGGCGGCCGCGACGTACTTCTTGCCGTGGCGGGCCATCAGTCGGCCACCTCGATGCCCATCGAGCGCGCAGTGCCGGCCACGATCTTCATCGCGCCCTCGATGTCATTCGCGTTCAGATCGGGCATCTTCGTCTCGGCGATCTCGCGAAGCTGGCGCTGCGTGACGCGGCCCACCTTCTCGCGGTTCGGCTCGGCCGAGCCGGACTCCACCCCGGCGGCGCGCTTCAGCAGCGCGGCGGCCAGCGGCGCCTTGGTGACGAAGGTGAAGGAGCGGTCCTCGTAGACCGTGATCTCGGCCGGCACCACGTAGCCGCGCAGGCTGGCGGTGCGCTCGTTGAAGGCCTTGATGAACTCCATGATGTTGATCCCGTGCTGCCCGAGCGCCGGTCCGACCGGCGGTGCCGCTGTCGCCGTGCCGGCGGGGGCCTGCACCTTCAGGATCGCGCGGATCTTCTTTGCCATCGGTCTCTCTAGAGCTTGTCGATCTGGAGGAAGTCGAGCTCGACCGGCGTCTCGCGGCCGAAGATGCTGACCAGCACCTTGACCTTGTTC
>DASQFY010000121.1:0-10993 GCA_035632895.1 Candidatus Dormiibacterota bacterium | reverse complement strand
CCAGCCCTGACTCGCGACCTTCAACGGCGACTAGGATGCGGCGGTGACGGGCACATCGATTGCCGTTGGCGCCGCCTTCGCGCTGCTGGGCGTGGCTGCTGAGCGCCTGGCCGCGGTCTGGCCACCGGATGAGGCGTCACGTCGCGGGCCGGGTCCGCGCACGCTGCTGCTGGGCGTGGCGGCGGGAGCTGCGGCATGGGGGATCGCGGCACGCTCGACGCTCCCGTGGTGGGCCACCGCCACGCATCTCGCCATCCTGGCGATCCTCGTCTTCCTGACCGCCACCGACCTCGAGCAGCGGCGGTTGCCGCACCTGCTGCTCGACCCACTCATCGTCGCCTGCGTCGTGTTCGTGCCGTTCAACCCGGCGGTATCGCCGCTGGACGCGATCATCGTGAGCGTGGGGGCGTTGGCCATGCTGGGGCTGCTTGGCCTGGTGATCCGCGGCGGGGTGGCCATGGGAGACCTGTACCTCGTCGGGGCGCTGGGGCTGCTGCTCGGATGGCAGGGCATCTTCGCCGCGATCTTCGTCGCTGCCGTGCTCGCGTCCGTCGTCAGCCTGGGTCTGCTGGCCGTGAGACGGGTTGGCATGAAGAGCTACATCCCGTTTGGCCCGTTCCTGGTAGCTGGCTCGGTGCTCACGCTGCTGCGCGATGAGCGGCTGTTACGCGAGGCGGTTGACGCGGCAGGTCGGCTGCTTACCATCCGCTGAGTCCTGCCGCCGCGGGACTATTGGGGGTGGCGGTCGACTGGACAGGTCCGGTATCCTTGGCTCCTCGCCCCGTGCCCGGGGCTCCGTCGGCGGCGGTCGTTGCGCCACGCCCAGGCGCTGAGTGCCGCCGACATGGTCAAGCCCCGAAGCTCGCGTGAGTCCTGAAGCCTATGTCGATCCGCCGCCGCGCAATTCCCCTGGTCCTCGTCCTGGCGCTCGCCGCCATGGTGCCGGCCGGGGTGCGCCATTCGGTCCTCGCCGACGACCCGAACGTCAATGATGCTGTCGCCCAGCAGCAGCAGATTGAGGCTGAGCTGGCGCGCCAGCGCACCCAGCTGGCGAATCTCCGGCGCGTGCAGGCTGCGCTGACCGCCAGCCTGACGAAGCTGTCCACCGACCTCGACCGCGTCGGGCTGGAGCTCGCATCCGCGCAACGCCAGCTCGAGCTGGTGACCAAGGCCCTTGAGAAGTCTCGCGGCGAGCTGGTGCGCTATCAGATCCAGATCGCCAACCTGGAGGACGACCTCCGCGCCGTGGCGGTGGACATCCGGGAAACGCGGCGAGAGCTCGTCGGGCGCGAGGCACTTCTGCAGGATCATCTTCGTGCCGCCTACGAGCAGTCGCAGACGTCGATCCTCGAGGTGCTGCTGTCGACAGAGTCGTTCACCGAGGCCTCGAGTCGCCTGGGCTACATGCTGACCCTCTCCGACGAGGATCGCCGGCTGGCCGAGGAGATCCGTGAGACCCGTGAGCGGCTTGAGATCCGGCGGCAGACGCTGCGGGACGGGCGCAAGACGCTGGCCGACCTGCACACCGCGGCGGCGGAACGCACCGCCGCGCTCGATGAGCAGCAGCGCCAGGTCGATGCCGCCAGGAAGCAGCTGGAGGACTATCAGCTGCAGCTGGAGGAGCTCCAGGTCGCGCAGCAGGCGCAGCTGGCCGCAGCCGCCCGGGGCGAGGTGGCGACCCGCGAGCAGATCGCTGCCGAGGAGCGTGAGCTTGCCGGCCAGCAGGCGCTGGTGGAACGCCTCAAGGAAGAGGCGAACAAGCTCGACATCGCCTATCGCGGCCGCTTCGGTTGGCCCGAGCGCGGCGAATTCATGGTCACCCAGGAGTTCGGCTGGACCCCATTCAACTCGAACCACACCGGCCTCGACCTGTCCTATCGGACCCCGCGCTGCGGCGGCCCGATCTACGCGGCGGCGGATGGCACGGTGCTCGCCGACGGGCGGCCCAACCTGGAGTACGGCGACACGGCCATCGGGGTCGTGATCGGGCACAGCCAGCGCCTGCAGACCTGGTACTGGCATCTCTCGAACGAGGTGGTGGCGGTCGGCCAGAAGGTGAAGACCGGAGACGTGATCGGCTACGAGGGCGCCACCGGAATCGCGACCGGCTGCCACCTGCATTTCCAGGTGATGTTCGACGAGGACCCGGCGAGCCCACGGGACTACTTGCCCTAGACCGATCTTCCGGTCGGCTGATTCGACCCCGATCTCCCCATGCGCTACCGTAGCCCGCGATGCATCCGGCCATGCAGCGGCGTCGCCATCGCTTGATGGTGCGCCGCACCACCCGGCGCCACGCGCCGCGCCGCGGGATCGCCACCGCCGTGCTGGTACTCCTCGGCGTCTTGGTGCTGTTCGTGGTGGGCTCCGTCGCGGGCACGGCCGGCGGCCTGCTGGCGGCCTACAACTACTACGCCACCGGCCTGCCCGACCCGCACCTCCTCGACGAGATCGAGCTCCCGGCGTCCACGTACGTCTATGACCGGACCGGGCAGACGCTGCTGGCGCGCTTCGAGTGCCAGAATCGCGAGCAGGTCCGCTTCGACGAGCTGCCCCCCTACATCGTGGACGCCGCCATCGCCGCCGAGGATCGCACCTTCTGGACGAACGACGGGATCGACTACTACGCCGTCGGACGTGCCGCCCTCGCCAACCTCGAGGCCGGCGGCATCGTGCAGGGGGCGAGCACCATCACGGCCCAGGTCATCAAGTACGCCGGATCGATCCAGGAGGCACAGGCGGCGAACCAGCCCGAGTCGACGGCGGCCCCCAGCGTTGAGCTGGATCCGGAGGCCGAGCCGGAGGTTCCCCCGGAGATCGATGTCTGTGCGGCGCCCGCGCTGACCTTCCTCAGCGGGCGCGGCTTCGATGACAAGATCCGTGAGTTCATCCTCGCCCGTCAGATGACGGCCGCCTATCCCGGTCGCCAGGGCAAGGAGAAGATTCTCGAGACGTACCTCAACCTGATCTTCTACGGAAATGGCTCGTACGGGATCAAGGCCGCCGCCGCGAACTACTTCGGCATCGCTGATCTGAACCAGCTGACCCTGGCCCAGGCGGCCTTCCTGGCCGGTCTGCCGCGGCTGCCCTCGGCCTACGACCCGTATTACCTGGACCAGGGTCCGGAGCGCGCCATCGCGCGCCGCAACCTCGTCCTTGACGCCATGCTGCGCGACGGCTACATCACCGTCTTCCAGCACGACGAGGCAGCCGCCACCACCTGGGAGCAGATGGGGCCGAACCGGATCACATCGGTCCTGAAAGAGCCGCACTTCAGCTTCCGGGTTCGCCGCGAGGCGGAGCGCATTCTCGAAGCGCAGGGTGTTGCCAACCCGGAGCAGGCCGTGCGGACGGGCGGCTACCGCATCACCACCACGCTCGACTTCAACCTGCAGCAGGCCGCCAAGCAGCAGGTCGTGAAGTGGGTGAACGCGCTCGCCGACAAGAACGTGCACAACGGTGCGCTGGTCGCCATCAACTCGGCGACCGGCGAGATCGTCGCCTATGTCGGCAGCGTCGACTACTACAACCGCGAAGACCCGCGGGTCCAGGGCCAGTTCGACGTCGCCGGCCTCGGCGTGCGCCAGCCAGGCTCCGCCTTCAAGCCGATCACCTACACGTCCGCCTTCCGCGCTCGCCAGGCCACGGTATCCACCTTCTTCGTGGACGCGGTGACCCAGTTCGGCACCAATCGCGCAACGAGCTACATGCCCACCAATGCCGACATTCGCGACCACGGCCCGCTGCTGGCCACCGACGCGCTGCGCTACTCGTTGAACGTCCCGTCGGTGATGATGCAGCACCTCGTTGGTCCACCCGTCACCGCCGAGCTCGCAGAGTCGATGGGGATCGCCAGCGCGCAATACATCAATGAACTGGAGCCCGGACTGACCCTGGCGCTCGGATCGGTGCCGGTCAACCTGGTGAACTTCACCGGCGCCTACGGCGTGTTCGCGGCCCAGGGGACGCTCCACCCGGCGACCACGATCCTGGAGATCCGCGACCGAGACAACCGCATCGTCTACTCGATCGACGACAACGGGCCTGAAACCACGACGCCGATCACCCCCGCCGAGGCGTACCTGACCCATTGGATCCTGGAGGGCAACACCGACCCGCGCCGGAACGTGCTGTGGGGCTCTCGCGCGCAGCTGACCGATGCGGGCGGCAATCGCCGGCACGCCGGCTTCAAGACGGGTACCACCAACGACTTCCGGGACGTCTCCGGCTTCGGCTACGTCCCCGGCTCCCTGGTGACCGGGGTCTGGATGGGGAACAACAACCAGGAGCCGCTCTCCAACCGGCTGGGCCAGGGGCTCTTCAGCGCGGACGGGCCCCTGCACCTGTGGCACGATTTCATGGAGATCGCGCTCAACCAGCCCTGGGACTGGAACGGCAAGCAGCCGGTGCCGCAGACCGACTTCCCGCAGCCGAACGGCGTGGTCACCGCCAACGTCTGCCGCTTCAGCGGCATGGCGGCCACGGGAAACTGTGGCCCGACCCAGCAGATGCCATTCCTCGACGGCACGGTGCCGCCGCCGGACAACCTGCACTCGAAGGGCTGCTTCGACATCGAGCAGGCGATCCGGCAGGACAGCCGCCGCCCGGCCGAGTGGGTCGCGGCCGCGCATCTGTGGGCGGACCGCTTCGTGAATCGCAACTGGGGTGCGGTTGGCGATCCGACGAAGCTGAAGGAGAACGCGAACTATCGCCTGTCGATCGCGCCGGTGCTCGGCAACAACGGGTTCGGCGCTCCCATCTGCGGACAGGTGCGCGCGACGCCGAAGCCGAGGCCGACGCCGGACAACTCCGATCCTCCAGGCACCTGCCCGCCGGGGAATCAGAAGCGGTGCTCGCCAAGCCCGGCCGAGACCCCGCCCGCGCCGGCCGGCGAACTCGGCGCGCCGATCGACGGCGGCGTGCTCACGCCGATCTTCGGCGTCTCGACCCTCCTCGGCCTGCTCTCGCTGAGCGCGCCGTGGCTTCGTCGAGCGGGGCGGCGGCGCCCGTCAGATGGCGGGGCGTGGGAGAATCGGGAGCGTGTCGACACCGGTACTGACCCTGATCCTGGCCGGAGGTGAGGGGGAGCGCCTGTCGATCCTGTCGCAGGTGCGAGCCAAGCCCGGGGTTCCGTTCGGCGGCAAGTACCGGATCATCGACTTCGCGCTCAGCAATGCGGTCAACTCGGGGCTCACCGACGTGGCGGTGCTGACGCAGTACGCCCCACGCTCGCTGATCGATCACATCGGGGTTGGCCGGCCTTGGGACCTGGACCGCAGCCGTGGCGGCGTCACGCTGTTGCAGCCGTACCTCGGCCGCGGGCGGGCGCGGGACTGGTATCGCGGAACCGCGGACGCCGTGCTGCAGAACCTGGAGTTCATCGCCGACCGCGAACCGGAGCTGGTGCTGATCCTGGCCGGCGACCACGTCTACAAGATGGACTACCGACCCTTCCTGGAGACGCACCGGACGTCGAAGGCGGAGCTCACCTGCGCCGTCCGCACCGTGCCGATCGAAGAGGCTCATCGGTTCGGCATCCTGGAGACCGATGTCGATGGAAGGGTGACCGCCTTCGTCGAGAAACCACCCAAGCCGACCAGCAACCTGGTCAGCATGGGCGTCTACGTCTTCAGCTGGACGGCCCTGCGCGAGGTCCTGTCGCCCGAGCGGGTCGACTTCGGTCGCGACCTGCTGCCGTGGCTGTTGGAGGCGGGGCGGCCCATCCAGGCCTACGAGTTCAATGGCTACTGGCAGGACGTCGGGACGGTGGAGGCTTACTGGCAGACGAGCCTCGATCTCCTCTCGGACGCGCCCGGCATCGAGCTGAATGACCTTGGCTGGCTGATCTACACCAAGAGCGAGGAGCGTCCACCGGCCCGCATCGGGCCGAATGCGCAGGTCGCGCGCAGCATGGTCAGTCACGGCTGCGTGGTGGATGGCTCCGTGGAGCACAG
Organism: Candidatus Dormiibacterota bacterium; assembly: GCA_035632895.1. Taxonomy (GTDB): domain Bacteria; phylum Chloroflexota; class Limnocylindria; order QHBO01; family QHBO01; genus DASQFY01. The sequence continues at coordinate 5,039 of DASQFY010000121.1, read as the reverse complement.
CATCCTGTCGCCCGGCGTCCGGATCGGTCCCGGGGCGGTCGTGCGTGACTCGATCGTGATGTTCGACAGCGTGATCGCAGACGGCGCGATCGTCGACCGCTCGATCATCGACAAGGAGTGTCATGTCGGTCCCGGCGCGACCGTCGGCAGCGGCGAGGACCTGCGCCCGAACCGACGCGAGCCCGAGCGCCTGTACGCCGGCATCACGCTCGTCGGCAAGCGAGCGCGCGTGCCGGCCGGCGTGACCATCGGTCGCAACTGTCGGATCGACCCGCACACCACGGAGGCCGACTTCAAGGGAAGGCGGGTGATCCGCTCGGGCGAAACCGTCTCCCCACCCGATACCGTCGCTCCCCTCCATACGGCGCCTTCGCCCGAGACGGTGAGTCGCTCTGGCTGAGCAGGTGCCGACCATCGACGCCTGGCTGGCCGAGCTGGGCGTGGAGGTGGTGGGCGGCAGCGGCGAGCCCGGTGCGCCCGCCTTCAGCCGCGACGTGGTGCTGGACGGAGAGCGGCGCTTCGACCTGCGGATCACCGTCGCCTGGGTGGCGGGGGTCGGCTGTTCGCTGTGGGCGTACTATGGCCCGGAGGCGATGGAGATCCCCAAGAGGGTCGTTCTGCGGATGCTCCGCGCCAATTTCGACTACCCCTTCGTGAAATTCGCCATGACCGATGACGACCGACCGATGCTCATGACCGAGCTCCCGTCGGCCGCACTGGACCGTGATGAGCTCGGCCGAGGCCTCGTCCGTCTCACCATCGTCGCCGACCGGCTGCTGGAGGAGACCGCCGGCGCCGTCGCCGACCACGGCGCTCTGCCCGACTGGAACGGCCGCGTCGGCCGCAACGCCGAGCTGCTGGCGGCCTACGGCCCCGACGTGCAGGCGGCCATGCCCGACTGGGTCGCACCTCCGCCTCGGCCGCGTCGGCGCGGGCTGCTGGCCCGCCTGTTCGGGACCGGCCGGTGAGGCGGATCCTGGCCGCGCTCGCCGGCGCCGTCGTGCTGTTCGGCATGGCCCCGACCGGGATCCCAATGCCCGGCGGAGGGCAGATGGCGCTCGCCGCCGAGTACACCCTGGCAACGGTTGCCAATTATGCGATCGAGCCGGCGGCGGCGCGGATCGCCGTCTCGGTGCAGGTCACCTTCACCAATACGACGCCCGATCCCGCCGGGCAGTTCAGCGTCTTCGAGGTCGTGGACGTGGCGATCCATTCCGGAGCGACCAGCGTGACGGCGGAGGACTCGCAGGGTGGGATGCAAGTCGCGGTCGCGACCCGCAATGGCGTGAACGTGGCCAGCGTGCGCGCCCGCACACCGGTCCGCTACAACCAGAAGGCGACCTTCACGCTGACCTACCTGCTGCCCGACGGAGCGAGCATCGACGTCCGGGTTCGACCGTCGGCGATCGTCTTCCCGGCCTGGAGCTTCGGGACGAGCGGCGAGGTGACGATCACGCTGCCGGGCGAATACGAGGTGCGGGTCGACGGCGACGACCTCAGCGCCGAGCAGGACGGCGCGGTGCTGCGCCTGGAGAGCGGCGCGGTGGACGACCCCAGCAGCTGGCTGGCGCGCGTCACGGCCGTCAGCCCGACCAGTTACACGACCCTGAGCCAGGGCGTGGTGCTGACCAGCGGCACGGTGGACCTCCAGGTGCGGGCCTGGGTCGACGACGAAGCGTGGGGGGAGGCGACCCTGGCCGTGATGGTCGAGGCGTTGCCGCTGCTGGAGGCCCAGATCGGGCTCGAGTACCCGCGCGTCGGCCCGCTGGTGGTGGTGGAGTCCGTCCCGGACCTGCCCGGCGCCCTGAGCGAGCCGGCGGCGGCCGGTGGGGAGATGGCGATCGCCTTTGACGCGCCGGCCTTCACCGCGCTGCACCAGGCGGCGCACGTCTGGCTCTCCGACCAGCTCGCCGCCGACCGCTGGATCCGCGAGGGATTCGCCTCGCAGGCGGCGGTCGCGGTCGCGGCCGCGGCCGGGCTGGAGGCGCCGCTGCCGTACGACCCCGCCGCGCGCGCCGTCGAGCTGGCCGCGGCAGCCTTCCCGCTGATGAGCTGGGGAGCCGGCGAGGCGACGATCGAGCAGGACGCCTGGGCGTACGCCGCGTCGTGGGGCCTCGCCAATCGGCTGGCGGCCGCCATCGGTGACGACGCCCTGCGCGCGGCATGGCGCCGTATCGCGGCGGGCGTGGGCGCCTACGAGGCGTTGGACGATGAGCCGCCGCCGCCCGGTGGCGGTCCGGTGACGCCAGCTGACTCGCGTCGGCTGCTCGACCAGCTCGAGGCGGTGAGCGGCGTGGACCTGGCGGCTGTGTTCGCCGAGAACGTGTTCGACGCCTCGGCCGCTGCCGAGCTGCCGCAGCGAGCGTCCGCCCGGGAGGCATACGCCGCGCTGCTGACCGCCGCCGGCGAGTGGGGAGCTCCCGATCCGGTCCGCGCCGAGCTGTCCGGCTGGCGCTTCGACGAGGCCGAGGTGTCGATCGCCGAGGCGATCGTCTGGCTCGCCGCCCGCGACGAGCTGCTGGTCGCCATCGAGGCCGCCGGGCTGACGACGCCCGAGCGCCTGCGCGACCGCTACCGCACCGCCGGAGGTGGCCCCGATGCGCAGGCCGAGCTGGCCGCCGAGTCGGCCTTTGTGGGTGGTTACGCCGACGTTCGGGATCATCTCGCCGAGGAGCCCTCGATCGTGAAGCGCGTTGGCCTGCTGGGCGGGACCGAGCCCTCAGCCCTGTTGGACGATGCGGCGGCTCTCTTCGCGGCGGGGGACCTGCGCGGCGCCGCGGAGGCGGTCGACGCGGCCCGGGCGCGGCTCGATGGAGCAGCGGCCGATGGGCTGGTGCGGCTCGTCTCGGCGGCCGTGGTGCTGATCCTGGTGCTTGCGCTGGCCGTCCTCGTGAGGCGACGACGCAGGGGCAGCGGCTACACTGCTCCGCCATGACCGCCGGTCCGCCGCCCGACCGCGCCCCCTTCCAGCCGGCTGCCGACGTCCTCTCCGGCGAGACGGCCGACGTCTATTTCGAGCGGGCCCAGCGGATCCTGGCGGCGGAGAAGCTCGACCCCCTCGTGACGATGGAGATCTTTCCCCGCGAGGACGCGATCCTGTGCGGGGCCGAGGAGGCGCTCGGCTACCTGCGCGAGATCCTGGGAAATGGCAAGCGCCTGGATCCGGCGCCGATCGTCGAATCGCTCCACGACGGAGCCGAGGTCGGCCGCAAAGAGGTGGTGATGCGAATCTCCGCGCGCTACTCCGCCTTCGGCCTGTACGAGACCGCCATCCTCGGCATCCTGGCCCAGAGCACTGGCTGGGCAACGGCGGCCCGCCGGATCGTGGACGTCGCAGCCCCGGTCCCCGTCGTCAGCTTCGGTGCGCGCCACGTCCACCCCAGCGTGGCGGACCAGATGGACTACGCCAGCGTGGTCGGAGGCTGCGTGGGCGCCTCCACGCCTGCGGGCGCGCGCCTGGCCGGCCTGTCGCCGACCGGCACCATGCCCCACGCACTGATCTTGATCTTCGGCGACACCGTACGAGCCGCCGAGGCGTTTGACCGCCACACCGACCCTGAGGTCCCGCGGATCGTGCTGGTCGACACCTTCAAGGACGAGACCGAAGAGGCGCTCCGCGTGGCCGAGGCCCTTGGCGAGCGGCTGTGGGGCGTCCGACTCGACACCCCGGCCGAGCGCGGGCGCGTCACCGCCGACCTCGTCAAGGAGGTTCGCGCGCGCCTCGACCAGGCCGGCCATGGCCATGTCCGGATCGTGGTCTCGGGAGGCTTCGACGCCGAGCGAATTGCCCAATTCAAGGAGGCCGGCGCCCCGGTTGACTCCTTCGCGGTCGGCTCGGCGATCTCGGACGCCAGCCCCATCGACTTCACCGGCGACCTCAAGGAGATCGACGGCCGGCCGATCGCCAAGCGGGGTCGCATCCCTGGTCGAACGGAGAATCCTCGGCTCGAGCGGATCGACCTTGGCGGCTGACTCGCGACCGATGGACCCCGCCGAACGCGAGGGCGCATACGAGCTCTTCCAGCGGGGCACTCGCCTCCTGGCCAAGCGCCACCCGGGTGCGGCGGCGGTCCTCCTGGAGCGCTGCCTGGTCCTGGAGCCGGGCAAGGCGTCGATCCTTGAAGCCCTGGGCCGAGCCTATTTCGAGCAGGGCGATCACGCGCGCGCGGCAGAACACTTCCAGGCGATCGTCGACGGCAACCCGCTCGCCGACTACGCCCATTTCGGGCTCGGCCTGGCGTGCGCGCGGCTCGGCGACCTGACGGCCGGGCGCCGCCACCTGCGGATGGCGGTCTTCCTCAAGCCGGGGAACGAGGACTATCAGCGCGCGTTGCGGCGGCTCGACGAGGCCTGAGGTCGGGAACGCCTCGGTCAGCCCTCCTTCACACGTCTCGCCAGCCAGAAGATCCCGACCAGCGACTTGGCGTCCACGATTCGCCCCTCCTCGGTTGCAGCCAGCGCCTCGGCGATCGTCAGCCACGAGGCCTCCAGGACCTCGTCTTCGGGCGCTGTCGCCTCCACGGCATGCAGGCCGCTGGCCAGGAAGAGGCTGAGCCGCTCGGTGCAGAAGCCGGGCGCGGTGAAGAACGATGGGCCGGCCTCCCACGCGTCGGCCCGCAGCCCGCATTCCTCGGCGAGCTCGCGCTTGGCGGCCTCGGGCACGGACTCGCCCGCCTCCAGCGTGCCAGCGGGGATTTCGAGCAGCTCGGCTGCCGCAGCGGTGCGCCATTGGCGGACCACCGCCAGGCGGGCGCCATCCCAGGCCAGTATCCCGACGGCGCCGGGGTGCTCGACCACCTCGCGCGTCACGCGCTGACCCCCGGCCAGCTCAACCTCGTCGACCCGCACGCTGACCAGGCGCCCGTCGAACGCGCGCCGGCTGACGATCGTGCGCTCTGGCATGGACCGATGCTACCCGCGCCGGTTGCGTAGGTATACGCAAAAGGTACCGATGGGCGGACGGGGTGCACTGCGGATAGGATCTGAAGCGAGATGATCATCGTGGAGGGGCTGGGCAAGGACTTCGGGCGGCTGACTGC
>DASQFY010000120.1:0-2105 GCA_035632895.1 Candidatus Dormiibacterota bacterium | reverse complement strand
CGCCACCGTTCGCGCCACCAGCTGGACGATTGCCTTCCCGACGAGCGCGCCAGCCAGGCAGAGGACGCCAACTGCCACCGCGCGACGCATCCACAGGCGGCGGCGGAGGGACTTCAGGCGTACCAGCGCGTCCGGGCCAATGCGGTCCGCGATCGCACTCGCCAGCGCCCGGTCGTTCACGGTCGCGTCTCCTCGATGGCCGGCTCGCCGTCACCAGCCATCGGCGGCTGCATTGCCTCTACGGCCGACCGATGACGTCGGAACCCGAGGCGCAACCCGGCCGGCACGACCAGGCGCATCGAGGCGAGCGTCAGCAGCACCGACATCGCACCGAAGGTCAGCGTGAAGCGCGGCCAGAAATGGTTGGACAGGGCCTGCACACCGGTCACCGCCACCGCCGCGTCAGCACCGCCCTGCGCCGGCGGCCGGATCACCATCGGCGCTCGATTCAACCCCAGGCCGTCAGCCCGGCCGATGGCGGGCTGAATGTCCAGCTGCACGGCCCCCTCCTTGACCTGCGGTACGGGAACCGGGAAGCAGGCGTCGCCCTGGCAGACCATGTCGCTGCCGGCGCTGCCGAGCAGGAAGCTCAGGATCTGGCTGAAGTCGCCGAATGTCACCTCGGTGTTGGCAACGATCTCGATCATCGCCACGGCCGGGTTGACGTAGAGCAGCTCGTCCGGGGCCGTGCGCATCGCGCCGAACTGGTTGTCCGGGTTGGCCGTCGCCACCGCCGTCCAGAAGCGCCAGATCAGCAGCGTGCCGATGGTCAGGGCCAGCACCGTGCAGTAGGTGAGCACGATGGCGGTCTGCGTGCGCTTGAGCAGCGCAGAGAAGAAGAGCCCGATCACCCCGAAGCCGATGGCCGAGGCGAAGAGGACTGCCTGCTGGCGCAGGATGTCGTCGACGGATGCGCCGCCGTACATCAGCACCAGGGCCGAGACCGGTATGCCGGCCAGGATCATGAGGACCACGAAGGCCAGCGCCGACAGCAGCTTGCCGATCACGATGGCCCCCGGCCGCATCGGCGTCGCGACCAGCAGGTCGAGCGTCTGCTTCTCTCGCTCCAGGCTGATCGCGCCGGCGGTGAGGGCCGGGGCGATGAAGCACACCAGCAGCAGCTGGATGATGGACAGCAGCGCGAAGATGGCCTGCCCCACGGTGGCGGATGCGTTCGGGTTGCCGCCGCCGATGAAGCCCCCGCCGAACTGTGCCTGCTCGCGGGCAGTGGGCGCCACGACCGAATAGGCGCCATAGGCGATGAGGGCAAGCACGGCGAGGTAGAGGGTGAGCACCACGAAGGCCCGCCGGCCGCGGAAGCGCGAGCGCAGCTCCTTGACCATCATGGTGGTCACGGACGCCAGGAACTCGCCGATCGCCGTGCGGCGCGGTGGGCGCAGCTCGCCGGCCAGCGCGGTCACGCCGCCGCCTCCGCATCGCTACCGGTCACCTTCAAGAAGATCTCCTCGAGGTCGCTGGTCGCCTGGGAGAAGCCAACCACCACGTGGCCGGCCTCGAGCATCGAGCGAAGCAGGGCAGCCTGGGCGTCCGGGGGTCCGTCGAACGGGACCTCCAGGCGCGTGACGCTGTCCGTGCCCTCTACCCGCAGGACGTCGCCGGTACGGGAATCGGTTCCCAACCACTCGATCGCGGTCTCTGCGTCCGATAGAAGGTCGATGCGCAACAGCGCGCTGGCCCGCAGCGAGCGCTCGATCTCGTCGATCCGCCCGGAGCGCAGCAACCGCCCCCGATCGATGATCCCGACCGAGGTGCACAGCTCGGCCAGCTCGGGAAGGATGTGGCTGCTGACCAGGATCGTCTTTCCCATGCCCTGCAGCGCGCGCAGGATCTCCCGCGTCTCGACCCGGGCACGTGGGTCGAGCCCGGAGGCGGGCTCGTCCAGGATCAGGAGCTCGGGGTCGTGGACCAGGGTGTGAGCCAGGCACAGCCGCTGGCGCATGCCGCGTGACAGGGCCTCTACATAGGCTTCGCGCTTCTCCACCAGCCCGACGATCTCGAGCAGCTCGCCGATCATCGTCGCTCGCTTGCCTGCGGGCACGCCGTAGCAGCGGGCGAAGAAGTCGAGGTACTCCCACACGCGCAGG
>DASQFY010000119.1:0-8010 GCA_035632895.1 Candidatus Dormiibacterota bacterium | reverse complement strand
GCACCGCGCCGAGGAGCCCTCGCGTGTACTGGTGCTGCGGGTCCGCGAACATCGTGAGGACATCCCCACGCTCCACCACCTGGCCGGCGTACATGACCATGACCCGGTCCGCCACGTCCGCCACGACACCCAGGTCATGCGTGATGAGGACGACGGCCATGTCAAGGTCACGCCGCAGTCCGTCAAGGGTCCGCAGGATGGCAGCCTGGATGGTCACGTCCAGGGCGGTCGTGGGCTCGTCGGCGAGCAGCAGCATCGGGTCGCAGGCCAGGGCGATGGCGATCATCACGCGCTGGCGCATGCCGCCGCTGAACTGGTGCGGATAGTCGCTCATCCGGTCGCGCGCCCGCGGGATGCCAACCTTGCCCAGCAGCTCGACCGCCCGATCGGCGGCCGCCCGGCGTGAGAGGCCCAGGTGGAGGCGCGCCGATTCGGAGATCTGGAAGCCGATCGGCAACGTCGGGTTCAGGCTGGTCATGGGGTCCTGGAAGATGAAGCCGATGCGCTTGCCACGCAGGAGGCGCATCTCCTCGTTCGACAGCTTCAGGACGTTGACGCCATCGAAGATGATCTCGCCAGAGGTGATCTTGCCCGGCGGGTCCGGCACGAGCCGCGTCAGCGAGAGGGCGGTGACGCTCTTGCCGCAGCCGGACTCACCCACCAGCCCCAGCGTCTCGCCGTAGTCCAGGTCGAAGCTGACCCGGTCGACGGCGTGGACCTCGCCGTCCTTCGTGAAGAAGTGCGTCGACAGGTCGCGCACTTCGAGCAGCTTGCGCGCGTGACGCGTCTTATCGTCGGCGAGCTGGGCCGCCAGCCGGCGGCCCTCCTCCGTCTCAACCTGGATGGCCTCGGGAAGCTCGATCGTCTTCGGCAGCTCGGCGACCGCGGGCGAGCCGGGCGGGTCGTCCCGCCGGTTGTCGTCAGAAGCCGTCAACTACTGCTTCCCCTTCAGCTTCGGGTCGAGCGCATCACGCAGGCCGTCGCCGAGGAAGGTGAAGCTCAGCAGTGCGAGCGCGATGGCGATCGCCGGGAAGATGAGGAGATGCGGTTCCGAGCTCATCCATTCCTGGCCGCCCACGATCAGCGAGCCCCACGACGCCCGTGGCGGGTCGACACCGATGCCGATGAACGAGAGCAGCGACTCGGCCAGGATGGCGCCCGGGATGCCGAGCGTGATGGCGATGATGATCGGCCCCAATGAGTTCGGCAGCAGATGGCGCGTCACGATCTTGCGATCGGGCACGCCGATGGCGCGGGCCGCCTCGACGAACTCCGTCTCCTTGAGGCTCAGCAGCTGACCGCGCACCAGGCGCGCCACGCCGACCCATGAGACGACGCCGATGGCCACGAACACGAGCAGCAGCCCGTCCAGCGCCTTCCCGAAGAAGGTGTCCTTGAAGACGACCGACAGCAGGATGATGAAGAGCAGGTCGGGAAAGGCGTACACCACGTCGGTGAAGCGCATCAGTGCGTTATCGATCCGTCCGCCGTACCAGCCCGCTATGGCGCCGAGCGGCACGCCGATCCCGATCGTCACGATCTGGACCACGATCGCCACCGTCATGCTGATGCGCGCCCCGTCCATGATCCTGGACAGCAGGTCCCGGCCCAGGATGTCGGTCCCCAGCAGATGGCCACCCTGTCCGGGGTTGGCGGGCCCGCGCAGCTCCTGGATCAGCGCCGTGTCCCCCAGGCGGTAGGAGTAGGGCGTCAGGTAGGGACCGAAGATCGCCAGCAGGGCGAGCAGGATGACGATGATGCCGCCCACGACTGCCAGGCGGTTCTTGAGCAGGCGCTCGAAGGCATCACGCCACAGGCTCGTCGGCTTTCGCTGAAGCGCGTCGAGGGGGAGGGTGTCGCTGCGTGACTGGACCGCCATGACGCGAGACCTCCTAGCTGTAGCGGATGCGCGGATCGATCCACGCGTAGGCTACGTCCACGACCAGGTTCATGACCGCGATCAGCGTCGCATAGAGCATTGTGACGGCCATGATCAACCCGTAGTCACGTCGGCCGATGGCATCGATGAAGAAGCGGCCGATGCCCGGGATGCCATAGATGCTCTCGACGACGAACGAGCCGGTGATGAGCCCCGCCAGCAACGGACCCAGGATCGTCACGATCGGAATGAAGGCGTTGCGCAGCATATGGACCACCACGATCGTCCGCTCCTTGAGGCCCTTGCTCTGCGCCGTCCGCACGTAGTCGCGGCGGGTGACCTCCAACATCGACGCCCGCGTGTACCGCGCCAGCTGGGCGACTCCGTAGCTGCCCAGCGCCACGACCGGAAGAACCCAGTACTCCGGGCCGCTCCAGCCTCGGGTTGGGAACCAATCCAGGGTGAGTGAGAAGGCGAACACGAGCAGCACGGCCAGCACGAAGCTGGGCGTGGCGATGCCGATTACCGAGAAGAAGGTCGAGAAGTAGTCCGGCCACTTGTTCTGGCGCAGGGCGGCGATGACACCCAGCGGAATGCCCAGCACCACCGAGAACAGGAACGCCATCCCGCCGAGCTGGACCGAGTTCCACATGTTGTCACCGACGATCTCGGAGACGTCGCGGCCACGGTTCGCGTACGAGGGACCCAGGTCGCCTTGGACGAAGTTCGCCACCCAGCTGAGGTACTGCTCGTGGATCGGCTTGTCGAGGCCAAATTGGCGCTCGAGGCGCTCCAGGATGGCTGGCGGCAACGGTCGGTCGCTGCGAGGCTGGAACGGCGTCCCGGGGGCGGCGTGCATCAGCAGGAAGGTGATGACCGAGATGACGAACAGCACCGGGATCAGCCACAGCACCCGGCGGAGGATGTAGGTAGTCACGCCGTCCCTCGCCTAACCGTCTTTTCTTGTGAGCTCTGCCGCTCGGCAACGGCCGCGGGTCCCGGTCAGCCGGGGCGCGCGGCCGTTGGGTGGACCGATGGCCGGTCCACCCAACGACAATCGCGTTTCGCGCTCTACATCAGGGCCTCAGTGGGCCTCAATGTAGACGTTCTCGAAGAACTTATCACCAGAGTTGGAGTCACCCGCGGTGACGGTCAACCCCTTGACCCATGGCTTCACGAGCGTGAACCGGCCGTACCAGTAGACCCAGACGGCAGGTGCGTCCGCTGAAAGCAGGGCCTGTGCCTCTTCGTAGATCGGCAGTTGCTCGCTCAGATCAGCGATCGCCTGCGCATCTTCGAGAAGCTGGGTGTAGTCCTCGTTGCAGTAGCCGCCGCGAGCCAGGCCACACGCGAACACGTCATACAGCCAGTTGTTCGGGTGTGGGTAGTCCGTGCACCAGCCGAGGCGGTACAGGTCATCTGGATTCGTGGCAAGCGACTCGAGGTAGACCGACCACTCCTGGGGGTTCACCTCGACGGTGAGGCCCAGGTTGTCCTGGAGGTTCGCCTGGACGAACTCCATGATCGGCTCGTGTCCGGCGTCCGCGTTGACGCCCAGCACGAGGTTAATGTCAGCCGCACTGGCGATGCCAAGCTCCTCCAGCGCGGTGTTGAGCGACTCCTGGGCCGCCGGGACGTCGTACGGCAGATAGGTGCCGTAATCCTGGTGACCAGGCATACCGACCGGGATGAAGCTGTCGGCCGGCTTACCGATGCCCTGCCGCACGGTTGCGATCAGGCCTTCCTTGTCGATGGCCTGTGAGATCGCGTGCCGCAGGTTGACATTCTCGACGGGACTCGTGTCGCCGTCTTCGGGGTCCATGTCGAAGCCGAGGTAGTACGTGCACAGCACGTCCCCGGTGATCGCCTGCTGGCTCAGATCCGGATCGGCCCGAACCTGCTCAGCGTTGGCACCCGGCACGGCGGAGATGTCGACCTCGTCGGCCAGGTAGGCGCGGTAGTCAGCGTCGGGATCGCCACCAAGGACGATGTCGACCCTCTTCAGCTGGGGCTGGGTGCCGGTCCACTCCGGGTTCGGCACCAGGCTGATGAGCGCGTCGTGCTCCCAGGTCTCCAGCATGAAAGGTCCGCTGCTGACGTAGTTCTCGGCCTCGGTGAAGTCGTCACCGATTTCGATCCACGTCTGCTGGACCGGGACGGTCACCCACAGGCTGGTCACGAACGCGAAGTAGGTTGCCGGCTTGGCGAGGTGCACGACGAACGTCTTGTCGTCGACCGCCTCGACGCCGAAGTCGGCCAGCGCTGCCTCGATGTCGGCATCCGCCGGAGCCGGGTCCGCGCCGGCCATGTCGTACAGCGCCTGCGCGCCCACGATGTCGAGGAGCACGTAGGAGTACGGGGCCGCCGAGCGCGGGTCGATGGTCCGCTGCCAGCTGTAGACGAAGTCGGCTGCGGTGATCGGGTCGCCGTTGCTGAACGCGATGCCATCCTTCAAGGTGAAGGTGAGCGTCGCGCCGTCATCGCTGACGACCGGCAGGTCCTCAGCCAGGCCGCCCTCGGCGGTCAGCTCGAGGTCCGGGGTGTTCCAGAGCAGCGGTCGGGTGATCGAGCTCAGGACGAGAATCGATGCGCTGTCCTGCGCCAGGTTCGGATCAAGTGTCGGCGGATCCTGGGCGCCGCCCGGATACACGAACACCTGATCTGGGTCCAGGCCGGCATCTTCGCTTGCGGCCGCCTGGGATTCTCCGGGAGCCTGGCTGGTCGTCCCGCCGCCGCACGCCGCCAAAACGAGGGCGAGCGATGTAATCACTCCAAGTGATGTCCTACGCCACATGAGTTCCTCCACTGAATGGGATGGTCACCGGAATGCGAGTCCTGGCACGTGTCTCGAGGTGAGCAGTGCCTCCTCCTCTCCTCCACGCTTCTTGCCGGGCCATCCGAAATGGCCGGCAATTGGCGGCCGGTGACCATTGAAAGCGCCGCACATCATTGACTACCACGATCGGCAACGTCAAGTTTGGCCAATGCGGCATTGACCATCACTACACATACCCGTCGAGCACGGCGGAAGTTCACCGCCGTTCGGTGTTTCAGCTCACCCACGCGTAGCCGATGGCGCTCGCGATCGCATCGGGCCGCACGCCGAGGCCGCTGATCTCGAACGAGCGCGACTCGTTGGGAGCCACCGGTTGCCCCACGCGGCCCTCCACGATGGCACCCACGAAGCTGCCGTCCGCGTCAAGGAATTGGATGCCGATGGCCGGCGGCGAGAAGCGCCGGACGCCCTGGACCTCGCGCAGCGTGCCCTGTACGGAGGTGACGCCGGCGTCATCGGTCGTCCAGGTCAGGTCGGAGACCTCGAGCGGCAAGCCAGGCTGGTCGTCCATTCCACGCGTGGGGCAGTACTTGATGTGCGTGACCAGGTCTCCCAGGTCCCCGCTCCCGTTGATCGGGGCGCCACCCAGCAGGTACGTCGCCTCCTCGCCGGGTTGCAGGATCGCCGGCGAGGGGAAGAAGCGGCCTGAACGCGAGGTCACTGCGGCGCTGCCATCGGCCCACTCGAGGCGGATGAGCGGCTCGTACAGCTGGAAGGGCTCGTAGTCGTACAGGGTGTTGAGGAAGGTGACGGGCTCCTCCCCGGTGTTGCGCAGGATGAAGCGCATCGAGGCATAGCCGCCGTACAGCTGCACGTCCTGCTGCATCTCACCGCGGAACGGCTTGATCGGCCCGGGACGTGGGCCGACGTCGAAGCGGGCGGTGAGCAGGCCGTCGAACGCCGGCTCCGACGACGCTCGCGCGCCCGACGACTGGCTGTCCGAGGCAGGTACGCCACTCTGGCAGGCGACGAGCAGCAGCACCGCCGCGAGGGCGGTGCCCGCGCGGAGGCGCGACTTCATCTGATGACGCCGCCGCTCGGGACCTGTGTGGTGAACACCTTCACGCTGTTGACCGCCTCCGCGTACGGGATCTCGCCCGATGGGCGTGGCAGCTGGATGGATGGCGATGATGCGATGTTGTCGACGGCCCGGCGTGGCTGCTCGACCACCACAGCGGCCGAGATCCGCTCCTGCCAGTGAGCGCGGCTGGCGAGCGCCCGATCGGCCGCCAGCTCGTGCATCCCGACCGGCGTGTCGAGCTGCGTCCACGAGAAGACCGCGGCCAGCATGATGGCAGCGACCGGGACCATGACGCGCACCGCGCGACCGGCCGCGATCAGCGCACCGGTCCATCCCTCCCGGGCGGGCTCGGGATCGGCGGCCCGCAGGCGGATTCCGCGCCACACGGCCGGCGACGGCTCGTAGGCGTCGACACGGGCGCGCAGCGCCAGCCGCAGTTCGCGCGCCAGCCTCGTGTCGACGGCGACCTCGTGCTGGCAGTCCGGGCAGCGCTCGACGTGGCCCAGATAGGTATCGGTCCGTGAGCTCGGATCGCCGAAGCGGAGCAGGTCGAGAAGCTCGCGACGGATGCGGCGGCAGCTCATCGCTCAGTCACCCGCAGTGCCACCGGCAGGGGCGCCCGCCGTTCCTCGGGCAGTCGAGCGCGCAGCGCCTTGAGCGCGTAGTGCAGCCGGGACTTCATGGTGCCCACGTTGCAGACGGCGATCTCGGCCGCCTCGGCCAGCGAGTAGCCGTGCAGGTAATACAGGATGATGGCGGTCTGCTGCTTGGGCGGCAGCGCGTCGATCCCACGCTGCAGCACCTCGATGATCTCGCGCGACTCCACCACCTGGTCCGGTCGCGAGGTGAGGTCGGCGACGAGGTTGGTGATGAGCGTGGTGAGTGGCTCCACGAACGCGCGGCGTCGGGCGATGCGGCTGTAGCACAGGTTGGTGGTGACGCGTTGCAGCCACGGCAGCGGCGAAACGTCGCGTCGCAGTCGGTGCCGCACGCGGTACGCCTTGACGAAGCAATCCTGCAGGATCTCCTCGGCCAGAAACGGGTCGCGCGTAATCGCCAGCGCGGTCGTGTAGACCGGCCGCTTGTAGGTATTGAAGAACTCCTCGAACGCGTCGAGCTCGCCCGACTGCATTCGCTCGACGAGGCCATCCGGCTGCGTCGTTCCCACTGGCACCCCGTGTTCGATGCGCCGCTTGGTGCCGAATACTACCCCCTAGCCTCCGGCACGGTTCATTCGGTGCCCGATGCGGGGGCCGATGCGGCGGCGTCGAAGTCGAAGCGCAGGTCCGGGCGCCGCGCCGCCGTGGCCTCGTCGAGGCGGCCGACCGGCGTCGTCTCGGGGGCGCGCTTCAAGGCCTCTGGGTCGTTTTCGGCCTGCTCGGCGATGCCGAGCATGATCTCCACGAACCGATCGAGCGTCTCCAGCGACTCGGTCTCGGTCGGCTCGATCATCAGTGCCTCCTCCACGATGAGAGGGAAGTAGATCGTGGGCGGGTGGATGCCGTGGTCGAGGATCGCCTTGGCGATGTCCAGCGTGGTGACACCGTGCTGGCGCTTCTGCCGGCGCCCGCTGAACACCACTTCGTGCTTGCAGATCCGGTCGTACGGCAGGTCGTAGGCGCCAGCCAGCCGCACGCGGAGGTAGTTCGCGGCCAGCACGGCATCGTCCGACACCGCCCGCAGCCCGGCATCACCGTTGCTGCGAATGTAGGTGTAGGCCCGCACGAACATGCCGAAGTTGCCGGTGAAGGCGCGCACCTTGCCAATGTTCGCCGGGCGGGCTTCCGGCTCCTCCAGCGCGAAGCGCGCTCCGGGTGTCGAGCGGCCGGCCCACGCGTTGCGGCGGACCTCGTCCGGGTCGCCCTCCACCAGCATCGGCTGCGGGACGGGAAGGTACGGCGCCAGCCGTTCGCTGACGCCCACCGGGCCGGCGCCCGGGCCGCCGCCGCCGTGCGGGGTCGAGAAGGTCTTGTGCAGGTTGAAATGCATGACGTCGAAGCCCGCCTCGCCGGCACGGAAGCGACCGAGGATCGCGTTCAGGTTGGCACCATCCATGTAGCTGATCGCCCCGGCATCCCGCACGGCGGCCACCACCTGCTCGATCTGGTCCTCGAAGATGCCCAGCGTCGACGGGTTGGTGATCATCAGCGCCGCCGTATCGGGCCCGAGCGCCGAGCGGAGCGCCTCGAGGTCGATGCCGCCGCGCTCGTTCGAACGGATCGTCACGGTCTGGTAGCCGACCATGCTGGCGCTGGCCGGGTTGGTGCCGTGCGA
>DASQFY010000118.1:0-4071 GCA_035632895.1 Candidatus Dormiibacterota bacterium | reverse complement strand
GGCACAGCCGACACATCCGCCTCCCATCGAGATGTAGGCCGTCCCGTCCCGGACCTCGAGCAGGTCGATGGAGCCACCGTGGGCGGCGACGCCAGGATTGACCTGCGTGTCGAGGACGGCCTGGACCCGCAGGGCGAGTGGATCGGTCCAGCCGACATTCGGGTTGTCGACCGCGATCGCCCCGCCGGATACGGTCGGGTCCAGACCGATCGTGGCGCCGCGCAGTCGCTCGGCATCGGCCGCCGCGACATAGACCACGCCGTGCGAGGTCTCGACGACGAGGTCCGCCGGGTTGACCCGGTCTGGCGCAACGAGCGAGAGGTCATACGCGAAGCCCGCACCGCGCCGACCAGCGATCGCCACGCGCAGCCGGGCGTCGGGCTGGCCGGCGCTCTTGGCGGCCGCCGCAACCTTGGCCTGTGCCTCGGGCGTGATGAGGAGGAGCGGGGCGTCCATCTGGGGCATCGTACGACGATGGCGCAGAATCCACCCATGACCCGGATCCTCCTGCTCCTCCCGACGCGGACCTACCGGACAGCCGACTTTCTCGCCGCTGCGGATCGGCTCGGCCTGGACGTCGTGGTTGGGGCGGAGCGACGGAACGTGCTCGAGTCAGTGGCCGGCGCCGGGACGATCCGGGTCCCGCTCGACGATCCCGAGCGGGGCGCCGCCACGATCGAGCGCTACGCCCGCGAACGTCGCCTCGATGCCGTCGTCGGCGTCGACGACGGGTCGACCCTCGTCGCCGCCGCGGCAGCCGAACGACTCGGCCTGCCGCACAACGCGGTGGCCGCGGTCGAGCGCAGCCGTGACAAGGCGCAGGCCCGCACGGCGTTCGCCGCCGCCGGCCTGCCGAACCCACGCTTCGCAACGTATCCGGCCACCTCCGGCCCGGCTGCCGTCGCGGCACTCGCGGCCGCGACCCGCTACCCGTGCGTCGTGAAGCCACTCGACCGGTCGGGCAGCCAGGGCGTCATCCGCGCGAACGACCCGGCTGAGCTGGTTGCCGCGTTCCGGCGGGTGGCCCGGATCCTGGGTTGCGACGGGACTTCCGCCAGCGCCGCCACGCCCGCTGCAGCGCGAGACGTCCCCAGGATCCTCGTCGAGGACTTCATTCCCGGTGTCGAGGTGGCGGTCGAAGGCCTGCTCCGCGGCGGTGCGCTCGAGGTCCTCGCGGTCTTCGACAAGCCCGACCCGCTCGACGGACCGTTCTTCGAGGAGACCCTGTTCGTGACGCCGTCGCGGCTTGCTCCGAACCGCCGACGCGAGGTCGAGGCGGCCGTCGCCCGGGCCACCCGCGCGCTCGGCCTGCGCGAAGGCCCGATCCACGCCGAGGTCCGCCTGAACGACGAGGGGGCCTGGATCCTCGAGGTCGCGGCGCGGTCGATCGGCGGGCTGTGCGCGCGGACCCTTCGATTCGGCGCCGGCGTCAGCCTGGAGGAGCTTATCCTCCGCCACGCCGCCGGCCTCGAGCTGCCGCCCCACCACCGCGAGCGCTCCGCGTCGGGCGTCCTCATGCTCCCGATCCGGCATGCCGGGTGGCTTCGTGAGGTCCGCGGTCAGTCGGCCGCGCGGGCCGTCCCCGACATCGACGGCCTGTCGATCACGGTGCCGCCCGGGGAGGCGCTCGTTCCGCTGCCCGAGGGCGACCGGTACCTCGGCTTCCTGTTCGCCCGGGCCGCGACGCCAGGTGCGGTGGAGACGGCCCTCCGCGCTGCGTGGTCGATGCTTGAAGTCATGATCGACGAGGCGGATGGCTCAGGGCCGACGGCACCCCCGGACCCGTCATCCTGACCGTCGCACGGAGGCGGGTACCCTTCACCGGCTTCCCCCCTGAGACTGGCGCGGCCCGCAAAGGAGGAAGTCGCTCGTAGGCGCGCTAGCAGTCAAGCGGTCACTTCGAGCGCTCCAGGATGACTTAGCGGTGCGGGTTCGCCACCCAGGCCCAGTTCACGTCGCCCACCCGAATAGTCACGGGTCGGTTCCGCCCGATGCCCAATGGCGGCGAGGTATATCGCCTGGGGACCCTGCGCGGCCGGCTCGAAGAAGCGCGTCACCTCGTCGTCTCGGCATCGGCACCGAGTCGGCGTTTCAGTAGCGTTCCTCTTCGCTCCGATGTTGGTCGCCACCCAGGGCGCCGGGCCCGCGGTATGGCGACCCGGATTGCTCGCGGAGGCTTGCCGCCGCTTCGGCCTGTCGCTGGGGCGGAAGCTTGGGTAGCTCGTGGTGCGTCTCTGGCTGCCCGCCGCTCGCATCCCGCAGTGGCGGCCCATACAGGAGCCGCGTTTCGGCCGGCACGAACGGTTCAGTGCTGCCATCGGGCGTCAGGCTGCCGGTAGCCCCGGTCATCGCACCCCCCGAGGCGGTGACCGACGAGATGACCTGGCTCGGCCCCAATGGCCCGCTCACCGCATGGGAGGTGGGCGCTACGTCACCTGAGCTGGGTCGGAGGGCAGACGGCCGAGAAGTCACGCGCGCAGCAGCTCCCCAGTTGTGTCTCCGCAGCGTTGCCGTCCGCGCGGCGATGAAGTCCGGTTGTGCTCGATGCCGCCCGCCCTCGTCGAGGCGTGGCCAGGAGAGCTCGCGCGCAGCACAGCGCTTCCAATGAACACGAACGTCTCACGCAGCTGGGCCTGCACGCGGGCGGTGCCACCCCGACCCGGACTGTCGCCGACGATCGCGATCGGCTTGTCCATGAGGACCGAGGAGCCTGGCGGACGGGACGCCCAGTAGCGCGTGTCGATGCCACGTTCGGTATGGAGTTGAGAGCAGGCCGAGCGCGTCATTCCAACAGCCTTCCCGCGGGGTCGAGATCCCCAGCTCGCGCGAGCCACGGTGTGAGCTCCTCGGAGACGGCCGCAAGGGGTGCGGGTTTGAGCGTCATCCGGGCGTCCCTGCCGCGTCCCACGATGAAATTGACCTCCATCTCCGGATCCAGCTCTGGGAAGTCCGAGCGGTTGTGCGCACCACGGGTCTCTTCACGAGCGATCGCCCCGCGCAGTGTGGCTTCGGCGGTGCCCAGCATCGCCTGGACGTCGAGGACGTGGGCCAGGTCGCCCCATCCCTCCTCACTGGGGCGCACGTCGACGCTCGGCAGCACCGAGCGGACCTCGTCCAGCATCCCGAGCGCCTGCTCCATGTCGCTGGCTTCGCGCACCACGCCGCAGTGCTCCCACATGACGTTGCGGACTTCGCGCTGCAGGGCCCGGCTGAGCTCGGTGCCGTTGTGGATCAGGCTGTCGAGGTCGGCGTGTGCCTCGTCGATGACTGGTTTGGAGCGCAGCTGCGATTCGCGCTCCCGTGAAAATCGCGCCGCTGCCTCACCGGCGCGACGGCCGAACACCAGTGTCTCCACCAGCGAGTTGCCACCCAGCCGGTTGGCGCCGTGTAGTCCCGCCGTGCACTCGCCGGCGGCGTAGAGGCCGCCAACCTCGGTGGCGTGGGTCGGCGGATCGACTACGATCCCGCCCATCGAGTAGTGCGCCGTGGGCGCGACTTCCATCGGCTCTTTGGCAATGTCGAGCATCTGATACTCCACGAACTGGCGGTACATGCGCGGCAGCTTTTCGAGGATCACCTCCTTGCCGAGGTGGGTCACGTCGAGGAACACGCCGCCGTTCGGACCGCCCCTGCCTTCCTTGATCTCGGTGTAGTTGGCCAGGGCGATGCGGTCGCGGCTGCTCAGCTCCATCCGCTGGGGGTCGTAGCGCTCCATGAAGCGCTCGCCTTCGGCGTTGTACAGCCGCCCGCCTTCGCCGCGCACGGCCTCGGTGACCAGCGTGCCGGCGGCCTCCTCCGGCAGCAGCATCCCGGTGGGGTGGAACTGGACGAGCTCCATGTCCATCAGGCGCGCCCCGGCTTGGAAGGCCAGCCACATCCCCTCGCCGTAGTTCTCGTCGCGCCGAGACGAGCTGCGACGCCAGATGCGCGTATGCCCGCCGGCACATATGACGACGGCGTCGGCCTCGAAGGCAGTGCGATCGCCGGTATGGAGGTCGAAGGCAAGCGCGCCGAAGCACTGGCTGTCGGCGGTGAGCAGGCGTGAGACGTACTGGTCTTCAATCACCGGGA